>JAQXNQ010000091.1 GCA_029098085.1 Oscillospiraceae bacterium | reverse complement strand
CCCTGCAGGAAGAAGATGGCGCCCAGCACCGAAATCAGGGACAGGGACAGGTTGTTGATGAAGTTCACCGACGGGCCGTTGGCGGCGGCGTAGTACTCAGCCTTATAGTAGGCCTCCACCGCCTCGTCGTTCTTTTCGGCGAACCGGCGGCGCATGGTCTCCTCCTGATGGTAGGCCTTGATGGTCTTCTGGCCGGAGATGGACTCCTCGGTGTAGCCGTTGAGCTCGCCCAGCTTGGCCGAGCGGATGCTGAACAGAGGCCGCACCTTTTTGGAGCGGTAGCGGGTCAGCAGAATCGAGATGGGAATGGTCACCAGAAAGACCGGCAGCAGCAGCGGCGCGATGCGGGCCATCATGATGAAGGAGCCGGTGATAGTGATCAGACTGGTGCAGATCTGCAGGAAATCGTTGGACAGGGAGGTGTTCACCGTGTCGATGTCGTAGGAGATGCGGCTGAGGATGTCGCCGGTCTGGTGCCGGTCAAAATAGGAAACCGGCAGGTCGGCCAGGTGATTGAACAGATCCCGGCGCATGCTGTAGGTCACATGCTGGGACAGGCGGATCATCACCAGCGACAGCACATAGGACAGCGCCGCCGAGGCCACATAGAACAGGGCCATCAGTCCGCAGTAGAAGAACACCTTTTCAAAGTCCACCTGCCCTTTGCCCAGAGACAGGGCGTCGATGGCCGAGCCGGACAGGGACGGGCCCAGCAGGGCCAGCAGGTTGCTGCTCAGGGTCAGAAGGCCGGCTGTCAGCAGCAGTCCCTTGAACCGGAACAGGTATTTGCCCAGCCGCAGAATGATGGCCGAGGGCTTCATATGCAGCTTGGGCGGAACGCCGCCGCGGCCGCCTGGCATGCCTTTCATGCTGTCACCTCCTCCTGCTGTGCAGGACAGCCCTCTCCCATCTGGGAGCGGCTGATTTCCCGGTAGCTTTCACACTGCTCCATCAGCTCCTCATGGCAGCCGTAGCCGATGGCCCGGCCGTTTTCCAGCACCAGAATGTGGTCGGCGTGCATGATCGAGCTGATCCGCTGGGCGATGATGATGCAGGTGGTATCCTCAAAATTCTCTCGGATGGCGCCGCGAAGCTGAGCGTCGGTCCGGTAGTCCAGGGCGCTGGAGGAATCGTCCAGCACCAGAATCTCCGGCTTTCTGGCCAGCGCCCGGGCAATCAGCAGCCGCTGCCGCTGGCCGCCGGACAGGTTGCTGCCCCGGATGGTCAGATCGTGCTGCAGCCCCTCGGGCTGACTGTCGATGAACTCGTCCGCCTGTGCCCAGACGGCCGCCTGCTTCATGGCCTCCTCCTCCAGCTCCCGTCCGAAGGAGATGTTCTCGGCGATGGTGTCGGCGAAGAGCACGTCGTTCTGGAACACTACGCCGAACATGGTGTGCAGCTTTTCGGGCGGAATCGAGCGGACATCGTCGCCGTTAATGCGGATCTCGCCGCTGTCCCGGTCATACAGCCGCATCAGCAGGTGGATGACGGTGGTCTTGCCGCAGCCGGTGGCGCCGATGATGCCCAGGGTCTCGCCTTTCTTCAGCGAGAAACTCACATCCTGCAGGTTGTTTTTCTGCTTCAGGTAGGAGAAGGAAACGTGGTCAAACAGCACATGGGCGTCGGTGTCCCTGTGATCCGGCGGCAGCACCTGCAGATCCTCCGGCGTATCCAGCACGGCGGCGATCCGGTTGGCCGAGGCGCTGCCCTTGGAAAAGCCGGTGAAAATCCGGGAGATGCCCATGACAGCGCCCAGAATGATGGTGAAGTAGCTCATGAAGCCCAGGATGATGCCGGGCTGACTGAGGCCGCCGTTGACCAGAAAGGCGCCCACCAGCACTACGGCGGTCATGCCCAGATTCAGCAGCAGGTTCATCATGGGGTTGGTCACCGACATGACGGTGCCGGCTTTGGTCTCCCGGCTGACGACCTCCCGGTTGACCTCGTCAAAACGGCCCTTTTCGTACTCGGTCTTGGACAGGGCCTTGATGACCCGGACGCCCACGGCGTTCTCCCGGACCACCCGCACCAGCTTATCCACATTCTGCTGAACGGCGCTGTACAGGGGGATGCCCTTGCGGGTGATATACCAGACCACCAGCGCCATGAAGGGAATGGTGGCCAGCAGCACCAGCGCCAGCCGGAGATCCATGGTCAGGGTCATGATGATGCTGCCCAGCAGCAGAATGGGCGCCCGGACACCCACCCGCTGCATCATGCCGATCATATGGTGGATGTTGTAGGTGTCCGAGGTGATGCGGGAGATCAGGGAGGGAATGCCCACCCTGTCCACCTGGCTGCAGGACAGGGCGGTGATCTTGTCGTAGAGATCCTGCCGCAGGGCGCGGGTGGTGTTGCGGGACACCCGGGAGGCGATCCGGTTGGCCCAGACATTGAAGGTGACGGCAACGATGGAGCACAGAATCATGACCACGCCCCAGCGGAGCACCAGCCCCACATCCCGGCTGGGGGCCACATCGTCGATGATGTGGGCCAGAATGGAGGGCAGCAGCAGGTCCATGATGGTGCCGGTGAACTTGATGGTCAGGCCGCCGCACATCAGAAGCAGCCAGGGCTTCAGATAGCCGAAGACCTTTTTCATGGCCGCTCCTCCTTCTTGCGGCAGCCGCAGTCGGGCGGCGTCACCGCCGCTTCGGCGTTGGCGTACAGCCGCTCCAGCATGCCGAGAAGGCTTTCCCGCTCCTCATCGCTGAAGCCGGTGGTGAGGATGGCATTCCAGTCCCCCAGAATCTGCCCGATCCGGGGCATCAGTTCCTCGGCCCTGGGGGTGGGGAACACCTGCATGACCCGCCGGTCGGTGGGCAGGGGCGTGCGGGTGACAAAGCCCGCCTTCTCCATCCGCTCCAGCTGCCGGGTCACGTTGGACTTGCTCACATAAAGCATCCCCGCCAGCTGATCCTGCGAGATGCCGGGCTGGCGGCAGATCCGCAGCAGATAGGGGCACTGGGTGGCTGTCAGGCCGGTGCCCTCCAGCAGGCTGTCCCGGTAGCAGTTGCAGCACCGGCCGATGCGGGCGATGTATTTCATGAATGAATCCAACGTGATCCCTTTCCTTTCCTGAGCGTTCCGATTTTCCCCTCGATTTGTTGCACATGCAACTATATGTTTATCATACACCTTTTTGGGAGCCATGTCAATGAAAAGATGCGCCGATAAGGGAAAAATCCCCAAAAACAGCGGCATTTCGACCCCAAAGCCGGGGACATCCTCCGTTTCCCCTGCTCTTGCCAGTTTTCGCCCGGTATGGTATACTGAAACAGATCTCACTCCACGGCGGCGGAGGGGACACAAAAAACGGCCGCCGGAAAGCGGATGGAGGATTTTGCTGCAAGTACTGATCAAGGCGGCCAGCTTTGTGCTGATGATCGCCCTGGGCTACACCCTCAAGCGGGTGGGCTTTTTCAAAAAGGAAGACTTTTCGGTTTTATCCCGGATTGTGCTGAACATCACCCTGCCCTGCGCCATCATCACCAATTTCAGCGCCTTTGAGTTTCAGGCGCCGCTGATGCTGCTGGCGGTGCTGGCCCTTCTCTGCTGCCTGATTCTGGCGGGAGCGGGCTGGCTGCGGGGCAGAAAAGCCGGCCCTGAGGCCAAGGGCTTTTATATGCTCAACACCTCCGGCTACAACATCGGCTGCTTCACCATGCCCTATGTACAGAGCTTTCTCGGCCCGGCGGGGGTGGTGGCCACCTGCATCTTCGACGCCGGCAACGCGGTTATGTGCAACGGCGGCACCTACGGGCTGGCCTCCTCCATCAGCAAGGGAGGGAAGCTCCGGGTCGGGGATGTGGCGAAAAAGATGATCACCTCAGTGCCCTTTGACACCTACATCATCATGGTGACCCTGGCGCTGCTGAAGGTGCCGACGCCGGATCCGGTGCTGACCTTCACCTCCATCGTGGGCAGCGCCAACAGCTTTCTGTCCATGCTGATGATCGGCGTGGGCTTTGAGCTGAAGTTTGAGCGGAAATATCTGTCCAAAATCGGCGTGACCCTGCTCTGCCGGTACAGCCTGTCCGCCGTTTTCGCCCTGCTGTTTTATTTCCTGCTGCCCTTCCCGCTGGAGATCCGGCAGGTGGCGGTCATCGTGGCCTTTGCGCCCATCTCGGCGGCGTCGGTGCCCTACACCGAAAAGATCGACGGGGATGTGGGACTGGCCAGCGCCATCAACTCGTCGGCCATCGTGGTGAGCATCGTCATCATCACGGTGCTGCTGATGGTCATGGGGCTGTGAGGGGAGATTTGTCAAAACCGGAAAATATCTTTCCATAAAAGGTGCGAATCGCATTTCACCTTTGCGTCACGGATTTTCCGTTCCGCGCACAGCAGCCATACACAGCAATCCGCCCGCCGCAGCCTGGAGCCGCAGCGGGCGGATTTTTTGACGCTTATGCCTTTTTCAGCCGGTAGGTCTCCCCTGCCTTTGTCTCAAAGCAGAGCTGACCCCAGCGGTTTTGCTGCAGGGGGACGGGATTGCCGTCTCCGCCCTCCGCCGCGGCCCGCTCCCAGGGGGACTGGAAGGTGCAAAGGCCGCCCTTTTCGGAGAGGATTTCGATCTCCCCGACGGTGCCGCCCTGCTGGCCGGCGGTGACCAGAAAGGCTCCTCTTGCCCGCATCCGCTCAAAGGAGGCGTCCACCTCAGGCGGCAGGCCGGGGAAGAATCGCAGACAGCCGTCCCAGCTCTGGAGCAGGCTCTCGGTCAGCGGCCCCAGCATGCCCAGCGTCTCGGTCCAGGCGCCGATCCGGCCGTAGCGGGAGGCGGCCATGGCCCAGCAAAGGCCGTTGGGATGCCGCCAGCGGCGGATCTCCCGAAGAAAGCGGGGGTAGTCGATTTCGGTGCGGTAGGCACCGCTGTGCATCCGCTTCAGCTGAACAATGGGATAGTGGCCCAGATACCACTGGTGGATGTCATCCCTGTCCGACGGCCAACCGCCGTCGCTCTCCTTATGAACCCGGTTCAGGTAGTTCAGATTGAACTCCGCCGGGTTCTCGGCCTGACGCCAGCGCTCGAGGCTCCCCTCGGGCAGGGACGCGGCCTTGTCGGCGGCGTAATGCGCCAGCCGCTCCTGCCACTGAGCCGACAGCTCCCGGTCGGTGTCCAGCGCCGCCGCCGCTTCGATGGCCGTCCGCAGACAGCGGCAAAGATGGTCGGCCACCTCCTCGCAGTCACAGAAATCGGCGGGGTTGCCGGTGAAGCCGTCCTCCCCCTGGTTGGAGGGGAAGGCGTGGTATTTTCCGTCCGGACCCTTTTTGAGAAAATCAAGGAAGAAGAGAGCGCAGTCCCGGATGACGGGATAGCCCACGTCCCGGAGCCAGTCTTTGTCGCCGGTGCAGAGATACCGCTCCCAATAGAGAGAGGGAGCCCAGCCGGTCATGTAGGCCATCCGCCCCATGGGCACCACGCCGATGGGGTCGCTGTCGTCATCGATGGGGAACGCCGACAGCTGGACAAAGGCTCCCCGGGCGCCGTAGTAGTCCCGGGCGATCCGTCTGCCGGTCTTGAGGAAGTACTCCATGCCGTCAAAGTAGGAGTCCAGCCCCTCGGGATGGTTGGCGGCGCAGATGCCCCAGAAGGGCTGCTGGAAGTTGTAGTTGCTGTGATAGTCGCCGTGCCAGTGGCCGTAGTCCTTCACCGTGCTGGGGAAGAACAGCCCCGGCGGCACCGTTCCGCCCCGGTAGATGCAGCGGAAGGCATAGAGCGTCTCGTACCAGAGATTCTCCAAAAGCTGCTCGCCGCACCGGAAGGAGGAGCGGCTCCAGAAGGCGTCCATGGACGCTTTCAGCGCCGCAAGGCTCCTTTCCGGGAAGTCTGGCTCACTTGCCAGCGCCCGCAGCCGCGCAAGACCCGCCTCGTCCCCGTGGGGATCACCGGTGGCGGTGACGCCCACCGTCAGGCAGCCGGAGCGGCCCGAGGGCAGAGCACTGCCCGTTGGCAGGATGTGAATGGCCGCCGTATCCGGCTGCTT
Organism: Oscillospiraceae bacterium; assembly: GCA_029098085.1. Lineage (GTDB taxonomy): Bacteria > Bacillota > Clostridia > Oscillospirales > Ruminococcaceae > Faecivivens. Next base: position 1,074 of record JAQXNQ010000091.1, on the reverse strand, counting down.
CCAGCGGGGCGGCTCGGCCTTTCCGCCGGACAGGGCCGCCATCAGGCAGCAGCTGCCGCCGGGGAAGGTCTTTTCGGGGTAGAAATCCTGCCGGATCCGCCAGAGGCCGTCTGCTTCCTCCGCCACGGGCGGGGGCAGGGGCACCGCCTTCTCGGGGGCATTGGTGCCGCAGCAGAGTCCGAACCGCCAGTCGGCAAACTGGTCGGCGGCAAAGACCTCCACCCGGGGATCCGCCCAGCGGTAAAGGGAGAACCACAGAAGCTGCTTTGTGCCGTACTCCGCTTCGGGGGCGGAAGTGAACTTCCAGTCCACCAGCAGGATGTTTTCGGCGCTGTCCACCCAGCAGCGAAGGGTCAGGTCAAAGACCGGCTCCTGCCGGCAGGTGATGGTGAGGACGCCTTCCTCGATGGACAGGGTCTGACTAAGCTCCAGCTCCATCAGATCGGGCGGCAGATGCAGCGCCAGCTCTCCCACCGGCTTGGGGCAGGGGTAGGGCCGCTCCTCGTAGCTCTTGGGGCTGCCCTGGCAGAGCTCCTGCATCCGCTTTTCGTCCTTGCTGCCCCGAAGGGCGGTGACAGGGCCGCCGTAGGGTCCCACCTGCCAGCCCTCCTCCAGCAGGCCCCGGGCCACCTCGTCGATGTGGGCGGGCTCGGGGTCGTCCCGCAGATCCAGCCGCCGATCCCAGACGTTGCCCTTGCCGAACCGCCAGACGATGGCGGTGTCGGTCTGATAGACGCTCACCGACAGGTCGCCGTTGCCCAGCAGCAGTCCGTTTTCGGCGGAGAGGATCCGTTTGTTCAGGGTAATCTGATGCATCATGCTCACCTCTTACAGCAGCTGATAGTCGCCAAAGATCTGGTCGGCGTTGTCGTAAACGGCGTCAAGACAGATGAAGTCCACATCCCGGGGCAGCTTCCCGGTCACATCGGCCCAGGGGCTCTCGCTGAGCGGCCGGTGCAGGTCGCTGAACTGGCCGAAGTCGTCCCTGCCGGGGGCGGCCAGCAGCAGGGCGGCGGGCTGCAGCTCCTCCGCGATCCTCCGGACATCCTCCGGTTCGCCGCGGTCAGCCTTGTG
>JAQXNQ010000090.1 GCA_029098085.1 Oscillospiraceae bacterium | reverse complement strand
ATTCCCGGCGTCCACCCGGAACACGCCGCCGAAAGGCAGGGCGATGCACTGAAACAAGCCATGGGCGGCGGTCAGCAAAGCAGCGGCCCGAAGGTGCGCTGCATCCCCGTAGGCAGCTGCCACTGCCACGCCGATGGCCGGCGCCAGGGTAAATTCCACCAGCTTGGCCGCCCGGTGCAGCGGAATCAGGGAAGGATCCGCGCCGTTGGTCGCCACGCCGATATACTCGCCCAGGGTCGACAGCAGGATCAGCAGGCAGGTGACCAGCGCCTTTTTCCGGGTCTGCCGGGTGATCAGCCTGCTGGTCAGGATGTCCGCCATGGTGATGGCCAGAAACAGCACCGTCATCAGAACGGCTGCGGTGAACAAATCAAACAAGCGGCTCCCTCCTCCCGGCCGGCTTCACAGACACGCAGTCCCCCGAACCGGAGCCCCGGGCAGGACTCTGCGGGAAACCGGCGTTTTCAGGCGTGGAACTCCTGTTCGCAGTACCGGCAGCGGTAGCGGCCGTTTTCACTCAGGTCGAAAATGTGGTCGATCTCCTCCTCGATGGAGCAGATGCAGCGGGGATTCTTGCAGCGGATGACGTTCTTCAGCTTTTTGGGCAGGGTCAGCTGCTTCTTTTCGGCAATGCGGCCCCCGCGGATGAAGCAGATGGTGATGTTGGGATCCAGATAGCCCAGGATCTCCAGGTCGGGCGCCAGCTCCTCCTCGATGTCCCCTTCGATTTTGATGATGTCCTTGCGGCCGTACTTCTCGCTGCGGGCGTTTTTAATCAGGGCCACGCAGCAGTCCAGCTCGCCCAGGTTCAGAAGGTTGTACAGCTGCATGCCGGTACCGGCCTTGATGTGGTCGATGACGATGCCGCTCTGAATGCTGTCAATGTTGAGCATCTTGTTTCCTCCCTTACGCCTGCAGTTCCAGCAGGGTCATAATCAGAGCCTGACGGACATAGACACCGTTCTGCACCTGTTCAAAGTAAGCCGCCCGGGGATCCTTGTCCACACTGAGGGCGATCTCGTTGACCCGGGGCAGCGGATGCAGAACGGCCATCTGTTCCTTGGCCAGCTTCATCTTGTCCTCAGTGAGGATGTAGCTGTCCTTCAGACGGATATAATCCTCCTCGTTGAAGAACCGTTCCCGCTGGACACGGGTCATATAGAGGATATCCAGTTCGGGCATGGCCGCCTCCAGATCGGTGACCTCGGTGTAGGGGATCTGCTTGGGCTTCAGCACCTCGCTGATGATATAGTCCGGCACCCGCAGCTCCTCGGGAGAGATCAGCACGAACCGGATGCCCGGATACCGGGACAGGGATTTGATCAGGGAGTGAACGGTGCGGCCGAATTTCAGGTCGCCGCAGAGACCCACGGTCAGATCCTGCAGCCGTCCCATCCGCTTGCGGATGGTCAGCAGGTCCGTAAGGGTCTGGGTGGGATGCTGATGTCCGCCGTCGCCGGCGTTGATCACCGGAATGCCGGAGAACCGGGCCGCCCGCAGGGGCGCGCCCTCCTTGGGGTGGCGCATGGCGCAGATGTCGGCGTAGCAGCTGATAACCCGGATGGTATCCGCGATGCTCTCCCCTTTTGCCGCCGAGCTGGAATCCGCGCTGGAAAAGCCCAGCACACTGCCGCCCAGGTTCAGCATGGCCGCCTCAAAGCTCAGGCGGGTGCGGGTGCTGGGCTCGTAGAACAGGGTTGCCAGCTTTTTGCGGGCGCAGACGTCCTGATACTTCACCGGATGCTGCTCCATATCCGCCGCCAGATCCAGCAGAGCGTTTACTTCCTCCACTGAAAAATCCAGCGGATCAATCAGATGTCTCATAGGTACCTCCAGAATCAGTATGGAATCGTGGTTCGTCCATATTATAGCAATTTTCGGGGAAAAAGTCCATAGTTCATTTTGCGGCGCAGCAAAAACCCCACCGTCCGGCAGGACTTTCCGGCTGTCGAAAAAGTGGTTTGTAGGAAAAAGTTGCACAAAGGAGGCAAAGTGTATGCCCGCTGGGAGCGGGCATGGTTTTGTCTAATGGGAGTCTTGCGGCCTACATCGCTTTCCGCAAGCGGAAAGCTGCAAGAACGCAAGCGTTCTTGCGCGTGAGTGCTCCTTTTTGATGTTGTTGGTAAACGACAAGGCGCGGAGGAGCAGGATTTCGCGGCCTGCGGGCCGCGACCAGGGGCTCCGCCCCGGCCCCGCAAGGGGCGTGCCCCTTGACCCATCTGTCTTGGCAACACAACGAAAACGTATTTCTTGTTTGTACAAATTGCCAATAGGCGCTCACTTTGTCGACAAACTGAAAGCCCCGCCTCAACGGCAGGGCCTTATCTGTTATCTCGCTTTTTTCAGCAGCGGCTGTTCTTCCCGCTCCAGCAGCGGAGCGGCTTCCTTGCGGACAGCCTCGGGGGTGATGATGACCTTGCGGATACTCTCGTCAGAGGGCACCTGGAACATCAGATCCATCAGCAGCTCCTCCATGACATTCCGCAGGCCGCGGGCGCCGGTCTTGCGCTTGACAGCCTCCTCGGCCACCGCCTGCAGGGCGTCGTCGCCCATGACAAGCTCCACGCCGTCAATGGAGAACAGCTCGGCATACTGCTTCAGCAGGCTGTTCTTCGGCTCCTTCAGCACCCGAACCAGCTGATCCACCGACAGATCCTCCAGGGTGGTGATCACCGGCAGACGGCCCACCAGCTCGGGAATCAGGCCGAACTTGACCAGGTCGTCGGGGATCAGATCCCGCAGCGCCTCGCCCTTGGGCAGATCCTGACGCCGCTGCACGTTGGCGCCGAAGCCCATGGAGGAGGAATCCATCCGCTTGTTGATGATCCGCTCGATGCCCTCAAAGGCGCCGCCGCAGATGAACAGGATGTTGCTGGTGTCCACCTGGATGAACTCCTGATGGGGGTGCTTGCGTCCGCCCTGGGGCGGCACGTTGGACACGGTGCCCTCCAGAATCTTCAAAAGCGCCTGCTGGACGCCTTCGCCGCTGACATCCCGGGTGATGGAGGCGTTCTCCGACTTGCGGGTGATCTTGTCGATCTCATCGATATAAATGATGCCCCGCTGGGCGGCCTCCACATCGAAATCCGCCGCCTGCAGCAGCCGAACCAGAACGTTCTCCACATCGTCGCCCACATAACCGGCTTCGGTGAGGGTGGTGGCGTCGGCGATGGCGAAGGGCACATGCAGCACCTTGGCCAAGGTCTGAGCCAGCATGGTTTTGCCCACGCCGGTGGGGCCCAGCAGCAGCACGTTGGACTTCTGCAGCTCCACATCGCTGTTCTCCACCGGGTGGAAAATCCGCTTGTAGTGGTTGTAGACCGCCACGGACAGGGTGATCTTGGCCCGATCCTGTCCCACCACATACTCGTCCAGCACCGCCTTCATCTCGGCGGGCTTGAGCAGATTCACGTCATCCAGATCCAGATCAGCTCCGGAGGAGGAAGGAATGGGCTCGAACAGTCCCTCGTCCACCAGCATGTTGTAGCAGAGCGCGACACACTCGTCGCAGATATTGGCGCCCGGGGAATGGAGCATCCGCCGGACATTGTGATCCCGTTTGCCGCAGAAGCTGCAGCGAACCGAGGTCTTATCGGTATAATCAGCCATGTTACCTTGCCTTTCATCGAAACAGGGGGCAGCTGCCCCGGGGGATTCAGCGGTGCTCCAGAATCTTGTCGATCAGGCCGAACTCCAGGGCCTCCTCGGCGGACATGAAGTTGTCCCGCTCACAGGCCGCGGTCACCTCTTCCACCGGCTTGCCGGTGTTGGAGGCCAGGATGCGGTTCATCCGCTGCTTGATGGTCTCCAGCCGCTTCAGGTGGATGGCCATATCGGTGATCTGACCCTGGGTACCGGCGGAGGGCTGGTGGATCATGATCTCGCTGTTGGGCAGGGCGATCCGCTTGCCCTTGGCGCCGCTGGACAGCAGGAAAGCGCCCATGGAGGCGGCCATGCCCACGCAGATGGTGGAAACATCGCACTTGATGTACTGCATGGTGTCGTAAATTGCCATACCGGCCGTCACGGAACCGCCGGGGCTGTTGATATAGAGCTGGATGTCCTTGTCAGGATCCTGTCCCTCCAGGTAAAGGAGCTGCGCCACCACGAGGCTGGCGGAGGTGTCGTTGACCTCCTCGCAGAGCATGATGATCCGGTCGTTCAGAAGGCGGGAAAAGATGTCGTAGGAGCGTTCGCCCCGGCCGGTCTGCTCAATGACCATAGGCACTAAACTCATGTTCAGATTCCTCCTTGAAACAGGGTGGTAAAGCGACATACGGGTGGGACAGACGCCCCACCCGATGTCAGCCGTTTTATCTTCCATTCTGCGCCTGAAAGATGAAGAATCCGTGGGCGGAATGAAACTTTTTGGTAAACAGAATTACTCGGCAGGAGTCTCCTCAGCGGCAGGAGCGTCCTCCTCCACAGCGGTATCCTTGATCAGGTCAACGGCCTTTCTCTGAGCCACATCGCTCTTCAGCTGGTCGCCCAGAACAGCCTTGATCTGGTCAACAGGCACGCCCTGATACATCTCGGACAGGCGCTGCGCCTCGGCGTCGATCTCCTCGTCGGTGGGCACGATGCCCTCCATCTCAACGATCTTCTCCAGAGCCAGAGCGATCTTCACCTGCTTGGTGGCCTGCTCCTTGAAGGTCAGACGGAAGGAATCAGCGGTCATGCCGGTGTACTGCAGGTACATATCCATGGACAGGCCCTGAGACTGGAGACGGTTCTGGAAATCCTGCACCATCTCGTCGATGCGGGCTTCGTACATCTCTTCGGGAATCTCGCCCTCCATGCCGGCGATGACGGCGTCGATCAGGGTGTTCTCAAAGGCGGTGTTGGCAGCCTTCTCGTTGGCGTCGGCGCGCTTCTTGGCGATGTCGGCCTTCAGCTCATCCAGGGTGTTGAACTCGGAGACGTCCTTGACGAACTCGTCATCCACCTCGGGCAGTTCTCTGGCGCTGATCTCGTGGAGCTTGACCTTGAAGACGGCGGGCTTGCCCTTCAGCTCTTCCGCATGATAATCCTCGGGGAAGGAAACGTTGACATCGAACTCGTCGCCCTTGCTGTGGCCGATGATCTGATCCTCAAAGCCGGGGATGAACTGGCCGGAGCCCAGGGTCAGGCTGTAGCCCTCAGCCTTGCCGCCCTCGAAGGGAACGTCATCCACAAAGCCCTCGAAATCGATGACAACGATGTCATCCTTCTGGGCGGGACGGTCTTCCACGGCGATGGTGCGGGCGTTGCGGCTGCGCATCCGCTCGATCTCGGCGTTGACGTCCTCATCGGTGACGGGAGCAGCTTTTCTGGAGGCCTTCAGACCCTTGTAGGCGGTGACGGTCACTTCGGGCTTGACGATGCAGATGGCCTTGATCTTGACGCCCTCTTCCTTGGAAACGGCGGTCACTTCCACCTCGGGACGGACAACGATCTCCAGGCCGGACTCCTCGTAGGCAGCCTGCAGGGCAGCGGGAGCGGCAGCGTTGACAGCCTCTTCAAAGAAGATCTGCTCGCCGTACAGCTTTTCGATGGTCTTGCGGGGGGCTTTGCCCTTGCGGAAGCCGGGGATCTGGAACTCCTTGGCGCGCTTCTTGTAGACGCCGGCAATGGCGCTCTCAAAGTCCTCGGGGGAGATGGCGATTTCCAGCTCGTACTTGTTGGTGGCAACGTTGCTTTTGGATACTAAACTCATGAAACATCCTCCTAGTATTGGAAGCGCGATAAACCGCAGTCCTTGTGCTGCCTGCGATGCGTCACACTTCTGTTCCTTTTACAGACTGCATGCCCGAAAAGGCAAAATTCACACCATGTTTTTCAGTATAGCATAAATTCCTTTCGGATACCAGCCTTTTTGTGAAATTTTCCTGTTTCCTGCAAATTAAAGGATCAATTTTGGCCTGAATTGGAGATAATCACCAGAAATCAGGCGAAAATCCATGCCGTAACGCTCGCCGTTGACGGCATAGGCGATGCGGTAG
>JAQXNQ010000089.1 GCA_029098085.1 Oscillospiraceae bacterium | reverse complement strand
AAGGTGGAGGGCGTCATTCATTCCTTCACCAAAATCGACGAGGATTTTCTGGAAGAACTGGAAGAGACCCTGATCATGTCGGATGTGGGCGTGCAGACGGCAGGCGATATCATGGAGGCGCTCCGGAAAAAGATCAAGGAGACCGGCGCCACCGACACGGCCGTGGTCAAGGGGATGCTGGAGGAGATCATGGCGGACATGCTCCGGGAGGAGCGCCCCTTCACCATCAACACCAAACCTTCCATCATCTTTGTCATCGGCGTCAACGGCGCCGGCAAAACCACCACCATCGGCAAGCTGGCCGCCCGGTACAAGGCGGAGGGCAGGAAGGTGCTGGTGGCGGCGGCCGATACCTTCCGGGCGGCGGCCATTGATCAGCTGGAGGTCTGGACCCAGCGCAGCGGTGTGGACATCGTCAAGCATCAGGAGGGCGCCGATCCGGCTGCGGTGGTTTATGACTCCATCGACGCCGCCAAAGCGCGGGGCATGGATCTGCTGTTGATCGACACCGCCGGCCGGCTTCACAACAAAAAGAACCTGATGGCCGAGCTGCACAAGATGTTCCGCATCGTCAGCCAGCGGGCTGAGGGCTGCGATGTGGAGGTGCTGCTGGTGCTGGACGCCACCACCGGCCAGAACGCCGTCAGTCAGGCGCAGCTGTTCAAGGAAGCCGCCGACATCACCGGCATCGTTCTGACCAAGCTGGACGGCACCGCCAAGGGCGGCATCGTCATTGCCCTGAAGAATCAACTGGGTCTGCCGGTGCGGTTCGTGGGCGTGGGGGAAAAGATCGATGACCTGCAGCCCTTTGTGCCGGAGGATTTTGTCCGGGCGCTGTTTGAAGAGGAGTGAGCAGCATGTCGAATCGGATACGCAAAACAGCCGGGCTTGTGCTGACGGCTCTGGGCGGCGGCATGCTGGGCCTCTGGCTCTGCAAGCTGATCTGGCTGCTGGTGGTCTTAAAGGTTCCGGCAGACGCCGGATCGGTGGGCATCATCGGCGGGGCAGATGGCCCCACCGCGATTGTTGTGACCCGGACGTCCGGATCGCCGGAATGGCTTTGGCCCGTGCTTGGCGCTTTGACGCTGACAGGCGGCATATTCCTGCTGTTGAAGGGCAAAAACAAAAAGGAAAGGAAGAAGTAACGTGAAGCTGAAAAGTCTTCTGGCGCTGGGTGCACTGGCCGCCGGCGCTGTGTATCTGTACAAAAAGCATCAGGAAGAGTCCCGCGTGGTGACGCTGCAGCAGGAGGACGGCCCCACGGCTGTCCATACCGGACAGGAACCGTCCAATTCAGTGGAGCAGGATTTTGCGGAGGAGGAAGCCTTTGAGGTTTCCCCGAAGACGGTAGTCATCGCCACCAACAACAAAAGCAAGGTGGAGGAGCTGCGCCGGATGCTGGAGCCGCTGGGCTTTCAGGTACGCTCTCTGAAGGAGATCGGCCTTTCCATCGAGGTGGAGGAGACCGGCAGCACCTTTGAGGAAAATGCGCTGCTGAAGGCGCAGGCTGTCTATGACCGGGTGAAATGCCCGGTGATTGCCGATGATTCCGGCATCTGCGTGGATGCGCTGGGCGGCGCGCCCGGTGTGTATTCCGCCCGGTACAGCGGCGAAGGCCCCGATGGCGAAGGCGCCACCGATGAAAAGAACAATCAGAAGCTGCTGGCGGCCATGGAGGGCGTCACCGACCGGTCGGCGCAGTTCGTCTGCGTCATCGCCTATCTGGACGCGGACGGACAGCCCCACACCTTCCGGGGTGTCTGTCATGGGCAGATCGGCTTTGAGGAACGGGGCGACCGGGGCTTCGGCTATGATCCCCTCTTCATGGTAGGGGACAGGAGCACCGCAGAGCTTTCTCCCGAGGAAAAGGACGCCATCAGCCACCGGGGCGCGGCCATTCGCGGCCTCGTCGCCTGGCTGGCGGCACAGCAGGACTGAAAACAAATCAAAAGTAAAGGAACGATTTTATGGAACTGACACTGACCAGCAAACAGCGGGCAAAGCTCCGCGCCATGGCCAACTCCCTTGACACCATTCTGCAGATCGGCAAGGGCGGCATCAATGAAAACACCGTCAAGCAGGTGGCAGACGCCCTGACCGCCCGGGAGCTCATCAAGATCCGGGTGCTGGAGAACAGCCTTTACACCGCTAAAGAAGCGGCAGCCGAGCTGGCCGAAGCTGCCGACTGTCTGGTGGTGCAGGTGCTGGGAACCCGCATCACCCTGTACCGGCCCAATCCCGAAAAGCCGGTGATTCAGCTGGACGACTGACGGGAGTTCTTTTCAGAGGAGGGCGCGTATGGAGCGCATCGGCATTTATGGGGGCACCTTCAATCCCATTCACAGAGGACATATTCATCTGGCCCGGGAGATACAGGCCGCACTGCAGTTTGACAGGCTGCTGTTTATTCCGTCCCGCATTCCGCCGCACAAGGAAGCAAAGCAGCTGGCTTCCGGCCAGGACCGGCTGGAAATGGTCCGGCTGGCCCTGGAGGAGGAGCTGCCCGAGGCCATGGTCAGCGATCTGGAGCTGAAAAGCCGCGGAAAAAGCTATACCTTTTATACGCTTGAAAAGCTGCAGGCGCTGCTGCCGGACAGTGCGTTCACCCTGATTATGGGGACGGATATGCTGCTGACCTTTGATCAGTGGTTCCGTTGGCGGGATATTCTTTCCATGGCCTGTCTGGCGGTTGCGGCGAGAAACGCCGGTGAACAGCAGCTTATGGAGAAGAAGGCGCGGGCTCTTTCTCCCGAAGGGCGGATCACCGTGGTACCGATGACGCCGCTGCCCATGTCCTCCACCGATGTCCGGCGGATCATTCGGACGGGGGGCGATCCTTCCGCTCTGCTGCCGGAAAAGGTCTGGGCCTATATCCGGGACCGAGGCCTGTATCAATGACATTATTTTGCAATCAGAAGGATGGAAATTATGGGAGCCGGAAAGAAGAATAAACCGATTTTGCCCGAAGGAGATTCCTGGGAAGCATACGACCGTCTGCTGCAGCAGAAGCTGTCGAAAAAGCGGTACCGCCATTCGCTGGCGGTTATGGAACGTGCGGTGTTTCTGGCGGAGAAATTCGGTGCAGATGTGGAAAAAGCGCGGCTGGCCGGTCTGCTGCACGATGTGATGAAGGATACGGAAGAGAAAATCCTGTTGCAATTCATCGAAAATTCTGATATACTGCTAACATATGCAGACCGTGCGGCGCCCCAGCTTTGGCATGCCATCGGCGGCGCGGCCTGTCTGCGTCTGCAGCTGCGGATTGAGGATGAGGATGTGCTGAACGCCGTCCGGTATCACACCACCGGGCGGGCGGGAATGTCCCTGCTGGAAAAGGTCATCTATCTGGCTGATCTGACCTCCGCCGACCGCAGTTATCCCGATGTGGAAAAAACCCGGAAAATCGTCGACCGCAATCTGGATCAGGGGATGCTTTATTCGATGAAGTTCCTGATCTGTGACCTGGCTTCCCGGGAAAAGCCGCTGCACCCGGATACGCTGGCCTGCTACCAGGAACTGGTGATGGCGGGTGTCAGAACAAATGATTAGCCGGATCCCGCTGCTTAGGATCCCTGTTTGGGCAAGAGAAAGGGAATGTGAGCCCTATGGCAAAAAAACAGTCTGCTTCAAAGCGGAAAATGTCACTGACCGACCGGATGCTCCTATGTCTGTCCGTTCTGCTGATTTGCGGATCAGCTCTGGCACTGGGATATATCTCCCTGATGAACTGGTCGCCTCTGGCAGAGGTCGTGGAGGGAAGCTCCGGCGTCTCCGGAGGCGGCAATCACACTGCCAGCATAGGCAACGAGATTCAGAATACCGGTGAAGCCCAGGAAAAAACCATCAATTTTCTGGTAACGGGTATAGATTATACCCAGACGGACGCTTCCGCCGGCACGGCCCGCGGGAAGCTGACCGATGTCATTATGGTGGTGCAGCTGAATCTCAGTGATGATACAGTCAGCGTTCTTCAAATTCCCCGTGATACCTGGGTGGGCACCAATGTTTCCTCCACAGGCAAAATCAACGCCGTGTACGGCAAAAGCGGTCTGGAAGGACTGGCGCAGGTGATCTACGATCAGTTGTCCATTCCGCTGGATCACTATGTCAACATCAATATGGATGGATTCATTAATGTGGTGGATGCTGTCGGCGGCGTGGAGATCAACGTGCAGGAGAGCTTCACGCTGGAAGGCGTTACCTTCCGTCCGGGTCTGCAGACGCTGAATGGCCTGCAGGCGGAGAAATTTGTCCGGGAACGGTATCACCGCAGCGGCGGAGATATTGGACGAATCAATGCGCAGCGGCAGTTCCTGGCGGCCATGTTCAAGAAATTCAAGAACCTGTCCATGTCGGAGACCACCCGTCTGGTGCCGATTCTGATGAATGAGGTCACCACCGATTTGAATGTGGGAACTGTACTGGATCTGGTGGGGGATGTTCTGAAGATCAGCACCGATGACATCGCCTTCTACACCCTGCCCGGTGAGGGAGCGACGGCCTCCAACGGCCAGTCGGTCTGGAGTGTTCATAAGGAAGTGGCAGCGGAGCTGCTCAATGAAAATTTCCGTCCCTTCTCGGATGCCGTACCGGCTGCAAATCTTCGGATTCAGGAGCTTCGGAACAGTACGGATTACTATGATGATAACGGCAGCACCGTGACGGATCTGCTGAATTAAAGGAGAAAAAGTATGGAAGCTAAAGAACGCATGGAGCGCATCGTTTCGATCCTTGACAGCAAAAAGGCTGAGGACATCCGGGCCATCCGCATTGGGGATCTGACCATTCTGGCCGATTATTTCGTCATTGCCGCCGGCAGCAGCTCCACTCAGGTAAAGATGCTGGCCGACGAGGTGGATTATCAGATGGGTCTTCAGGGGGTTCAGCCCTACAAGGTGGAGGGCTATCATTCGGAAAACTGGATCGTGCTGGACTACAGCGATGTGGTGGTGCATGTTTTCCAGAAGGATACCCGCAGCTTTTACGATCTGGAGCGGCTTTGGGCCGACGGTGAGCAGGTGGATATTTCCCATCTGCTGAAGCAGAACTGAGAAGGTCGGGCGGCAGCGATGCCGTCCGATTTTGGTGTAAGGAGGAAACAATATGTCCATTGAAAAGGTACGCGCCTATTTCCGGGAGCAGGGAATGGAGGATCGGGTCATTGAATTCCCGGTCTCCAGCGCGACAGTTGCCCTGGCGGCGGAGGCTCTGCACTGCGAGCCGGGACACATCGCCAAGACCCTTTCGTTTCATCTGGGGGACAGAGTGCTGCTGGTGGTGGCGGCAGGCGATGTGAAGATTGACAACGGAAAATACAAGGCAGCTTTTGGACAGAAGGCCAAAATGCTGGCCTTTGAGGAAGCGGAGCCCCTGATTGGTCACGGGGTAGGCGGCGTCTGTCCCTTTGCGGTGAATGACGGGGTGGAGGTCTATCTGGACGAGTCACTGAAGCGGTTTGAGATGGTGTATCCCGCCTGCGGCAGTGCCAACAGCGCCATTGGCCTGACCATTCCCGAGCTGGAGAAATATTCCGGCTCTCTGGGGTGGGTGGATGTCTGTAAACCCATGGTCTGAGGAGGACGGCAATGAAACTGGATACCATTCATCATGTGGCGATCATCGTCAGCGATTACGCCGTCTCCCGGCATTTCTATGTGGAGCTGCTGGGACTGCCGGTGCTGCGTGAGACCTATCGGGAGGAGCGGGGCGACTGGAAGCTGGATCTGAAGGCGGGAGATCTGGAGCTGGAGATCTTTTCCGGCAAAAACAATCCGCCCCGTCCCAATTATCCCGAAGCCCTGGGACTGCGCCATCTGGCCTTCCGGGTACCGGATGTGGAGGCTGCCGCCCGGGAGCTGAACGCTTTGGGGATTGAAACCGAGCCCATCCGCTCCGATCCCATCGGCGGGGGAAGCATGACCTTCTTCAAGGATCCGGATGGTTTGCCGCTGGAGATACATGACTGAAAAAAGGGGAAGCCGGGAGGCTTCTCTTTTTTCGTTTCCAGTCTGCTTTGAGGCATCTGCATAATACCTTTCATTCCGGGCATACAAGAAAAGAATGTTTTTGCGGCTGCACTTGCCGCACTGCCCAAAAGGAGGAAAAATCATGCCCGAGATGTTTTGTTTTCAATGTCAGCAGACCGCAGGAAACAAGGGATGCGTCAGAACCGGTGTCTGCGGAAAACAGCCTGAAACGGCCAATCTGCAGGATGAATTGGTCTGTGCGCTGATCCGTCTGGCTGAGGCCGCGGAGGGAAAGGACCGTACGGCAGAAGCTGACCGGCTGCTGATGGATGGATTATTTACCACTCTGACCAATGTGAATTTTGATAATGACGCCATCCGCCGCTTTATCAATCGGGTGAAGGCTGAGCGGAAAGCATTGGGCGGCTGGGACGGGGAGGTTATTGAGCTTTGGAAGGGGGAGACCGATCTTGTTTCCCTGCGCTCCACCCTGCTGTTTGGTCTGAAGGGAATGGCGGCTTATGCACATCACAGCCTGAATCTGGGCTACGAGGAAGAAGAAGTGACCGGGTGGTTTTATCACGGCCTTCGTCAGCTGAACCGTTCCCACACGGTAGAGGAATGGCTGACACTGATTATGGAGTTCGGCAGGGTCAATTACCGCTGCATGGCGCTGCTGGATCGTGCCAACACTGAAAGCTTCGGCACACCGGTTCCTACGAGAGTCAACACCGATATTAAGAAAGGTCCTTTTATCGTCGTGTCGGGCCATGACCTGAAGGATATGGCCGATCTTCTGGAGCAGACAGCGGGTACCGGCATCAATATCTATACCCACAGTGAAATGCTGCCGGCTCATGGTTATCCCGGCCTGAAAAAGCACCCGCATCTGGCAGGCAATTTCGGCACTGCCTGGCAAAGCCAGCAGAGGGAGTTTGAAAATATTCCGGCGCCGGTGCTCTTTACCACCAACTGTCTGATGCCGCCGCGCCCCAGCTATCGGGATCGGATCTACACCACCTCGGTGGTGGGGTATGAGGGAATGGTGCACATTGAGGCGGATCAGGATGGCCGCAAGGATTTTACTCCGCTCATCCGCCATGCGCTGTGCCTGGGCGGCTACGACCATGATCATAGCATGAGCGGGATCAACGGCGGCCATATGCTGACCACCGGCTTTGCTCACGGCACGGTGCTGGCCCAGGCGGAAAAGGTGGTGGAGGCCATCCGGGCGGGGAAGATAAAGCATATTTTTCTGGTGGGAGGCTGTGACGGCGCCCATCCCGGCCGCAACTATTACACCGAGTTTGTCAAGCAGACGCCGATGGATTCCCTGATCCTGACGCTGGCCTGCGGCAAGTATCGCTTCAACGATCTGGATCTGGGGGAAATCGACGGCCTGCCCCGCATCATGGATATGGGTCAGTGCAACGATGCCTACAGCGCCATCCGGGTGGCGTTGGCTCTGGCCGATGCCTTTGGCTGCAGTGTCAATGAGCTGCCGCTGACGCTGGTGCTTTCCTGGTACGAGCAGAAGGCGGTCTGTATTTTGCTGACCCTTCTGGCACTGGGCGTAAAGAATATCTATCTAGGGCCCACGCTGCCTGCCTTTTTATCTGAGAGCGTGGTCAAGGTGCTGGTGGACACCTATGGCCTGCAGCCCGTCACCGCGCCGGAGCAGGATCTGGATGCCATTCTTGGAAGAGGGTAAAAAACACAGGTTTCCTCTTGACAAATTTCCCCGACCTGCTATAATAAAGAAAGATATGAAAACTGCTGTGACAGGGAGCAAGTTCTGTTTTCAGGCGTTTCAGAGAGCCGCCGGCTGGTGCGAGGCGGTACCCGGGACGGAATGACTGGCCCTTGAGCATCCGGCTGAACGGCTTTGCCCAGTAGGTATGGACGGGTTCCTCCGCCGTTATCATGGAGTGACATTTGCCGTATGGCAGATGAAGAGTGGGCGATGTTCGCCAACAAGAATGGTACCGCGGAAGCTGCTTTCGTTTCTTGAAACTCAGGAAACGAAAGCTTTTATTTTTCCCGGAAGAAAGGATTTTTCCAGATGAAAGAAGTAAAACACTACGATTTTCAGGCCATTGAGGAAAAATGGCAGCGCTACTGGGACGAGCACAAGACGTTCCGGGCCGAAGAAGACCACACCAAACCCAAGTTCTATGCGCTGGTGGAGTTCCCTTACCCCAGCGGAGCAGGCATGCACGTGGGCCACATCAAGGCCTATTCCGGCCTGGAGGTGGTCAGCCGCAAGCGGCGGCTGCAGGGCTACAATGTCCTGTTCCCCATCGGCTTTGATGCCTATGGTCTGCCCACCGAAAACTACGCCATCAAAACCGGCATCCATCCCCGTCAGGTCACCGATATGAACATTGAGAAGTTCACCACCCAGCTGAAGCGGGTGGGCTTCTCCTTCGACTGGGATCGGGTTGTCGATACCACCGAAGAGGGCTACTACAAGTGGACCCAGTGGATTTTCCGCAAGATGTTTGACGCCGGTCTGGTGTTCCGGGCCACCACGCTGGTCAACTACTGCCCCAGCTGCAAGGTTGTCCTTTCCAATGAGGACTCCCAGGGCGGCAAGTGCGATATCTGCCACAGCGACATCGTCCAGAAGTCCAAGGACGTCTGGTATCTGCGGATCACCGAGTATGCCGACAAGCTGCTGCAGGGTCTGGAAAAGGTGGATTATCTGCCCAATGTCAAGCTCCAGCAGGAGAACTGGATCGGCCGTTCGGAGGGCGCCTTTGCCAACTTCCAGCTGATGGCCGGCGGCTCCGACACCGGCGAGAGCCTGCGGATCTACACCACCCGGCCCGACACCATGTTCGGCGTCACCTTTATGGTTATTGCGCCTGAGCATCCCATCATCGAAAAATACCGCGCCCAGATCAAAAACGCGGATGCGCTGGACGCCTATCGGGAGGAGTGCGCCAAAAAGACCGAGTTCGAGCGCACCCAGCTGGTCAAGGATAAGACCGGCGTCTGTATCGACGGCCTGACCGCCGTGAACCCCGCCAACGGCAAGGAGATCCCCATCTACATCTCCGACTATGTCATGATGGGCTACGGTACCGGCGCCATCATGGCGGTGCCTGCCCATGACGACCGCGACTATGAGTTCGCCAAAAAGTTCGGCATCGACATCATTGAGGTTATCAAGGGCGGAGACATCTCCAAGGAAGCCTAGACCGGTGACGGCGAGATGGTCAACTCCGAATTCCTCAATGGCATCAAGACCAAGAAGGAAGCCATTGCCAAAATGCTCGAATACCTGACCGGGAAGGGCGTCGGCGAAAAGGGCGTTCAGTACAAGATGAAGGACTGGGCCTTCAACCGTCAGCGGTACTGGGGCGAGCCCATTCCTATTGTGCATTGTCCCACCTGCGGCATGGTGGGCGTTCCCTATGAGGAGCTGCCCCTCAAGCTGCCGCCCGTGGAGAATTTCGAGCCCGGTGAGGGCGGTGAGAGCCCTCTGGCCAAGATCGATTCCTTTGTCAACTGCACCTGCCCCAAGTGCGGCGGCCCCGCCAAACGGGAAACCGACACCATGCCTCAGTGGGCCGGTTCCTCCTGGTATTTCCTCCGGTACTGCGACCCCCACAACGACGAGGCCTTTGCCTCCAAGGAAGCGCTGCAGTATTGGATGCCCGTTGACTGGTACAACGGCGGTATGGAGCATGTCACCCGCCATCTGATTTACTCCCGCTTCTGGCACCACTTCCTCTATGACATCGGCGAGGTGAACACCCCGGAGCCCTATGCCAAGAGAACCTATCAGGGGATGATACTCGGTGCCGACGGCGAGAAGATGTCAAA
>JAQXNQ010000088.1 GCA_029098085.1 Oscillospiraceae bacterium | reverse complement strand
GTCGGTGAAGGTCTGCTTCAGCCCCACGGCCAGACAGAGCACGCAGCAGAGGATCAGCGCCAGCACCGTGACCCCCAGCGCAAAAATCACTGCCGCCGCCGAGATCACCAGCGCTCCCAGCACCACCACCGCCGCCAGCAGCAGCGGCGCCCAGATGGGGGAGAGCAGGATCACCGCCGCCCAAAAGCCGCCGGAGCGGTGGGTTTCCGCCGGTTCGGGCTCCGACGCGGCCTGCTGCCAGCCTTTCTGTCCCGTTTCCCAACCCTTTTGTTCTGTTTCCCAGCCCTTTTGTCCCACCTTCCAGTGGGAAAAGGACGGTTCCCGTTCCGATGATTCCCCGGCTGCCCCGAACGGCTTTCCTGTGTCAGGCTGCCTCCCGGGAGCCTGCTGCCCCGGATCGGCTTTCTCCGCCAGCGCGCCGCTCCATCCGCCCAGCCGGGCCGCAACGGCAGCAGGGCTTTTCAGCTCGGCGAGAACCGCCCCCTCCATCTCCGGGCCGGCGTCGTCGAAATACTCCTCATAATATTGCAGCGCGTCCCGCCGCTCCCCCTCGGGCAGAGCCGCCAGCCGCCGAGCCAGCTCCGCCATAAAATCACGCCTTGTCATGGTCATCCTCCGTTTCCAACGGCCCTTCGGCCAGGATCAGCCGATCGATCCGACCCCTGAAATCGCTCCACTGCACCCGGTAGCCGCTGCACAGCGCCCGACCCCGGTTGGTGAGCCGGTAGTAGCGCCGGTTCCGTCCCTGATAGGGCAGGTCGTAGAACTCCACCGCTCCGTCCTTCTGCAGCCGCCGCAGCACCGGGTAGAGGGTGGACTCGGACACCTCCACCACCGCCCGGATCTGCTGGGTCAGCCGGTAGCCGTAGGTGTCCTCCCGCTCCAGCACCGCCAGCACACAGGCGTCCAGCAGGGTGGAGCCGATCTGAAATGCCATAGCGTCCCTTCCTTCCAAGCAATATTGTGTGTTGTTACAATATTATATGACATATAGCATGGGCTGTCAAGACGCAGGCGGGGGTTCAGAGAAAGTTTTCCTCTAACCTGCGTAAATTTTTTCAAAAACCAGTTGCATTTCCGCGGACACTGCGATATAATACAAAGGTTCAAACTTCGGAGAGCCTCGTGCCCTCCTGTCAGACAGCTTCCGCTCTTCCGGCCCGCATCCGGCGCCGGGGGAGCGGCTTTCCGCATTCTTCACCCTTAGTCAGGAGGTTCCGGTATGACCGCATTGCTGACCCGTCTCTTCATCAAGGACTACCAAAACACCAAGGATCCCGCCGTGCGGGCCGCCTACGGGCGGATGGCCGGCATTGTGGGCATCGTCTGCAACCTGCTGCTCAGCCTTTCCAAGATGCTGACCGGCTGGCTGCTGTCCAGTATGGCCATTCTGTCCGACGGCCTGAACAACCTGTCCGACGCCACCTCGTCGGTGGTGACGCTGGTGGGGTTCAAGCTGTCCGGCCGCCCCGCCGACCGGGAGCACCCCTACGGCCACGCCCGGTACGAGTACGTTTCCGGGCTGGTGGTGGCCTTCTTCATTCTGCTGGTGGGCGCCGAGCTGGTGCGCTCCTCCTTTGACAAGATTCTCCACCCGGAGGAGGTCTTTTTCAGCCTTTCGTCCATGATCGTGCTGGCCGTATCGATTCTGGTCAAGCTGTGGATGAGCGTTTTCAATCACAAGCTGGGGCTGCTGGTGGATTCGGCCACCCTGGAGGCCACCGCTCAGGACAGCCGCAACGACGTCTTCACCACCTCCGGCGTGCTGGTCTGCGTGCTGATTTCCCGGTTCACCGGCCTGCAGCTGGACGGCTATGTGGGTCTGGCCATGGCAGTCTTCATCCTGATCTCCGGCGTCAATATGATCCGGGAGACCATGAGCCCCATTCTGGGCCGTGCGCCGGACAGGGACATGGTGCGGGAGATTCTGCAGCAGGTGCGGGCCTATCCCGGCGTGCTGGGCACCCATGACCTGATGGTGCACGACTATGGCCCCGGCAACTGCTTCGCCTCGGTACATGTGGAGATGGACGCGAGCGGCGATATTCTGGAGAGCCACGACGTCACCGACCAGATCGAGCGGGACTTCCAGAAGCAGGGCATTCACCTGGTGGTGCATCTGGATCCGGTGATCACCGACGATGAGGAGGTCAACGAGCTGCGCCGGATGACGGCTCAGCTGCTGGCTTCGCTGAAGCTGGGGCTGTCGATGCACGACTTCCGGGTGGTCAAGGGCTATACCCACACCAACCTGATCTTCGATGTGGTGCTGCCCTATGACTGTACGCTCACCGAGGACGAGGTGCGGGGTATGATCCAGCGCCGGGTAGAGGAGCACGACCCCAGACTCTTCACCGTCATTCAGGTGGACCGGAGCTTTGTGGGATGAGTCTTCCGGCAGAGCGGCTGAAATAGCTGCCTGCCGGTTTTTTCTGCCCTGCAGCAGGCGGCGGATTGTCCGAAAATAGACGCTCTACGGCCGGATATGCCAATCCGGCAGCGCTTTTTCGCGGATTTTCGCCAATTTTCTCTCAAAATCACTCTTTGCCTTTTCTTTACCAAAGGTTTATAATAGCCTTACAAACACTTTACACAGCAACTATTCTGCGGCGCGAGGGTGCGCAGGGCTTCGGCGGGAAAGGAAGGCAGCATGGCAGCATCGGCAAAAACACGCAAGGACATCGACATGACCCAGGGCGTTATCTGGAAGCAGCTGCTGCTGTTTGCTCTGCCGCTGATGGTGGGCAACCTGTTCCAGCAGCTGTACAACACGGTGGACTCCATCGTGGTGGGCAATTTCGTCGGCAAGGAGGCCCTGGCGGCGGTGGGGTCGGTGGGGCCGATCATCAACTCGCTGATCGGTTTTTTCACCGGTCTGGCCACCGGCGCGGGCGTGGTCATCTCCCAGGCCTACGGCGCCAAAAACAGCGAAAAGGTCAGCCGCACCGTCCACACCACCCTGAGTCTGACCCTGCTGCTCTGTCTGCTCTTCACCTTTATCGGCATCGCTATGACGCCCATGATGCTGCGGCTCATGAGCACGCCGGAGGACGTGTTCGGGGAGTCGGCCGCTTACCTGCGAATCTACTTCGCCGGGGTTTCGGGACTGATGATCTACAACATGGGCGCCGGCATTCTGCGGGCGGTGGGGGATTCCCGGAGACCGCTGTATTTTCTGATCTTCTCGGCCTGCACCAATACGGTGCTGGATCTGCTGTTCGTGGCGGTGCTGCGGTGGGGGATTGCGGGCGTGGCCTGGGCCACCGTCCTGTCGCAGGTGATCTCGGCGGTGCTGATTATGATCGTCCTGATGCGCACCGACGGCCCCTACCGGCTGGAACTGAAAAAGCTGCGGCTGGAAATCCCGATTCTGCGGGAGGTGGTGCGGGTGGGCCTCCCGGCGGCCATCCAGCAGATGATCACCTCCATTTCCAACGTCTTTGTCCAGTCCTACATCAACATGTTCGGCTCATCGGTCATGGCCGGCTGGAGCGCCTACTCCAAGATCGACCAGTTCATGATGCTGCCCATGATGAGCGTCTCGCTGGCCGCCACCACCTTTGTGGGCCAGAACCGGGGCGCCGGACGGCTGGATCGGATCAAAAAGGGCGCCAACACCGCCTTCTTCATGTCCCTGACCGTTTCGCTGCTCGCCATGGCGCCGCTGCTGATCTTCGCGCCGTCGCTGGTGGGGCTGTTCAACAGCGAGGCGGAGGTGCTTTCCTACGGTGTGCTGTTTATCCGCACCCTGTCGCCCTTCTACATGCTCTGCTGCATCAATCAGGTCTACGCCAGCTCGCTGCGGGGACTGGGCAACACCCGCGCCCCCATGTTCATCATGCTGGGCTCCTTCGTGGTGTTCCGGCAGATCTACCTGTTCATCGTTTCGCGGGTGCACCCGACCGTGCTGGCGG
>JAQXNQ010000087.1 GCA_029098085.1 Oscillospiraceae bacterium | reverse complement strand
GATGTCTGGTACACCATTCAGAGCGAGCTGTACTGGGTTCCCGCCTGGATGGCCGCCGGTGAGACGGAAAAGGCCAAAGAGACGGTGGAGGCGCTGCTGACCTACGGCCTGACGCCGGAATACATCACCTCCGAGCGGTACTGTTCCATCGACGAGTGGTACTCTCCCTGGCAGCCCAACGGCAGCGGCAGCGCCAGCCTGATGGAAATCATGCTCAGCTATTTTGGCGAGAGCAGATGCTGCGATGAAAAGCAGCCTGTGGCTGACTCTGCTCCTCCGGATTGAAAGGTCGATTCACGCTATTTCAGCATCGATTTGAAAATTACTGATTGAAAATAATCAAAGAAAATCATATAATATGCAATAGCATAGTCTTTGCACAGGAAACACGGCTTTGGCTCCTTCTTTTCTGCAGAGATATGACTTGACCAAACTGGAGGAATTGCTTATGAAAGCAAAGTACAGGGTATTGTGGCTCAGCATGCGCTGTGCGTCCTGATGCTGTTTGCGCTGGTACCCGTCACGACGCATGCAGAGGACGGAACCATTACTGCCAACGGCGTCGAAGTGACCGCGCCGGGAACGCGGACAATGTGCTGGAGGGCACAGAGAATGATGGCCTGGTCCGCTATGATGCTGAAACTAACACACTCTACACCACCGGATACTTACAGGGAGCGCCCTTCACCATCAAGGGCGATGGCTCCACCAATGTCGAGATGTCCAACAGCGACGGTCTCATTGTCAACCAGTTGACCGTGACTGACGCGGGCGATGTGACGATTACCGGCAGCGGGGCGCCGACGGCTTTTTCGGCTGACACTACCTGCTCCGGTGATGTGACGATCTCCGGCAGCGGGGCGCCGACCGTCAACGGCGACGTAAACATCAATTGCTCCGGCGATGTAAAATTGTCCAGCACGGATCAAATGGTGGTAAACGCCGGAAAGCTGACCATCACGGATGCAAAAGATGTAACAGTAGAAACCGACAGTACTGCCCCGGCTATCAGCAGCACGACAGACATCACCTGCTCCGGCATGGTGCAGCTGATCAACAAGGGAACCGGTCGCGCCCTTGCCGCTACCCTGACCTACGGCCAGCCGGAAGAAACCGGCAGAGCCTATATCGTTCAGGCGGGCGCTTCTGTGGATGGGGTTTCGCTCAAAGCAAAAGGCATGGCTGGAGAGAGCTTCTCCGATACCTTCAGCGATTCGGCCATTCTGATCACCCCCACAGGCTTCATCGTAACCCTTGCCAGCTACGACGGCTCCGAACCCATCATCCTCTATACCGACGCAGACGGCCAGCTGACCGCTCTGCCCGCTCCCACCCGCAGCGGGTACCGCTTTGACGGCTGGTTCACTTCCAAAGAGGGCGGCGAAAAGGTAACCGAAACCGCTTTCACCGCCGACATCACCCTCTATGCCCATTGGATGTGGGACATCGTGATCCCGTCCAGACCCTCCAGACCCTCTGTCACTGCACCTGAAACCGGATGGGTTCAGCTGTCCGACGGCAGCTGGGAATACCATGGGGCAGACGGAACCGCTCTGACCGGCTGGCAAAAGGTGAACGGCAGCTGGTATTATCTGAACGCTGACGGCTCCATGAAGGCAAACGGCTGGGTTCAGTGGAACGGCGTCTGGTACTACCTGACCGAGGACGGCTCCATGGCCGCCAATCAGTGGGTACTGTGGAAGGGCGTCTGGTACTATCTGACTGCAGACGGCTCCATGGCGGTCAGCACCGTCATTGACGGCTGGAAGGTGGACACAACCGGCGCCTGGATCCGCTGAGATCCCGCTGAACGCTTCCCCAAACACTCCTGAAACAGTATGAAAAGGCCCTCCGCCGGGATCAGATCGGGCGGAGGGCTTTTTGTGGTCAGATGGATGGCTCAGGATGGAGACTGCGAAGGGACGGACGCTTCAGACACGAAGCCGGACCTCCACACAGGTTCCGCCGTGTTCCGGGACGGAGAGCCTCAGGCCGTACGCTTCTCCGTACTGCAGCTTCAGCCGGCGGTTGATATTGATCATCCCGATTCCATTGGAATGGACAACGCTCTTCTGCATCTGCGCAAGGGGCTCCGAAACCGGATCGGCAAAGCGGGCGTTCAGCCACTCCATCGTCTCCGGACTCATTCCGGCGCCGTTATCAACGACCCGGATCGTCAGCACATTCCCCTCGCAGACCATCAAGACGGTAATTTCCAGCTGCTGCTCCGGCTGCATGCCATGCTCACAGCTGTTTTCCAGCAGCGGCTGCAGCGTAAAGCGGGGGATCTGAAAGGCATCCAGCTCATCCGGGAGAAGCTCCTTCTGAATCCGGATGCTGATGGAATCCCCGTAGCGCATGTGAATCAGCTTGATGTAATTGTCGGTAAAATTCAGTTCCTCCGTCAGGCTCCAGACAAGCGTCCAGTCGCTGAAGATGGGGCGCAGCAGATCGCTCAGGACGATCAGCATATCCGAAACCTTGTTCGCGCCCGCAAAAATGGCCATCCAGCGGATCGACGCGATGGAATTGTAAATAAAATGCGGGTCGATCTGCGACTGCAGATTCCTCATTTCCAGCAGCAGCGTTTCCTGCTCATTCTTTTCCTTCTGGATCAGCAGGTTGTTGATGGACTGAATCATCTCGTTGAATTGCTGCTGCATGGTCAGGACCTCCTGCGTGCGCGCGGATTCTTCGATCCGGACCTGCAGATCGCCCTCTTGTACCCGCAGCAGCGCCCGGGTCACCTGGTTGACCGGTTCGGTGAAATGCCCGACCCAGATCGTATACAGCACCGTCATCACCGCCAGCAGCGCAAGTCCGATCGCGATCGAAACGCCGAACAGCGTATCCGTACTGCGGCGCTGCACGCTGGTCGGCACCATTTTCACCAGCATCCAGTTGGGGTTCCCCATGCGATAATACACGACCTGATATTCGACATTGGCGTCTGAGGTAAAAATCCTGCTGCCATACTGCGAATCCGCATCGATCAGCTCATAATAATCCGGCACCTTTCCAAACAGAGAAAAGTCCGTTCCGGAAATCTGCACCCCTGTTTCGTCCAGCAGGCACACCGAGCTCTCCGCTCCGGAAAGAAGCTCAAAGCATTTCTGCAGCGATGTTTCCTTGACGGAAACCAGCATGCTGATGACGTCTCCGCCGCCGCTCCGGGTGGAGCTGGTCAGCCTTCTCACGCCGCAGATCAGCAGATCCTTGGACGTGATCATCCCGGAAACATTGGCTCCCGTGAAGTCCGTTTTCGGAAAAGCCCCCACCCATTTGGTCGCGTTGCCGTCTCCGGGCGCCGCAGAGCGGCAGAGCTCGTTCATCTGAGCCGCAATCGCGCTGTTTCCGTCCTCAAAAAAGTGCCATGTGCTGGAGACCCCGCACATCGTATCGTCGCTGCGGAAAAAGAGAATCGCGTTCAGGTCGTCGTTTACAGCCAGCGCATTCTCAATGGTCTGGTAAAAATGGATTCTATTCAGCGTCCGCTCCAGAGGATCCGTCTCCAGATAGCCGTCCTGCAGATACTGGAAAACTTCATCCTCATTCTGCACCCGCAGGGCAGAAACCGCAGCCGCCTCGAGCATCTCATTGATCCGGGACGCCGTGCGTGAAAAATTCAGCACCGTCGATTTCTCATTCTCGGTCTGGATCTGCTTGACGAAAATATTGGAGGTGATCACGACCGGAAGCAGAATTCCGACGATCAGAAACAGCAAAGTGAAATCAGGTATTATATACTATTGATGGTATAATTTTACATAAATTTATACTGCATCACAAAACTGGTTTTCGCGGCCGGAATGTGCACAGCAGCTTTCCAGCATGCCGACCGGCCGGCGGAGATTCAGCGATCAAAAGGAGGAAAACAAATTGAAAGCAAAAAGAATCCTCTCCATGACTTTGGCACTGCTGGTGCTCTCTCTGTCGGCCGGCTGCCAGAATTCCAGCGGAACAAGCTCCGGAACCACCTCCGGTACCGCCTCCGGAACCAGCACGGAATCCAAAGGCTCCGATTCGGGAAACGAGCCGATCAAGATCTCGATCGGCAGCCAGACGGAGTACCAGTCTGTTCCCTGCCAGTGGTATGAAACCGAAGTGTTCCAGGAGCTGCAGAAGCAGGCCAATGTGGTCATCGATTCCTACTACGCCTATGACTCCGATAAATTCAACATCCTCCTGGCGGGCAATGACCTGCCGGACATCATCTTTTCCTACAGCCCGCAGAAGCTGCAGGATATCGTGGACGCCGGACTGGCGCTGGATCTGAAGCCCTATCTGGGCACCTACACCAACATTGACGGCGACGCCTACAAACAGTCCAACGAGATCATCAGCAGCTTTTACGGCGGCGACGACAACGCGCTGTACTTCCTTGCCGCCTGCATCGGCGTGGAGCTGCGCGGCGGCGGCACGGTCAACTACCGCGGCTACAATGTCCGCTGGGACTGGTATAAGGAGATCGGCGCTCCGGAAATCAAGACCAGCGATGATTACATTGCCGCGATCGAGGCAATGGTTGCGAACCATCCGACCACCGAAGACGGCAAGAAGGTCTACGGCACCGGTCTGGAGGGCACTTCGCTGGAGCAGTGGTACACCAACGGCTGCTTCTCCAAGCCCGGCATGATGAACCCCTGGACCTTTGGCGGTTACCTGTACATGGAAGGCTTTGAGGACGGCAAGCTGTACAACGCCTACACCAATCTGGAGCGTTCCGCCTTCTGGGCCGACATGGAATTCTACAACAAGCTCTGGAACAAGGGCCTGCTGGATCCCGACAGCTTCACCATGACCAATGAGCAGCGCATCGCCAAGTCCGTTGCCGGTCAGTATGCGGTCGAAATGAACTGGCCCAACGCGGACCTCTACTACGCAGAGGTTGAAAACGACCCGAACACCCTGGCAGGCGTGATCGGCATTCCGTCTGAAGCGAGCTTTGTTTTTGCCGATTATCATCAGGTAAACGGCTACTTCCCCTCCAACTTCTTCTTTGTTTCCGCCAATTCCAAGGCGGTTGACGGGGCACTTTCGTTCCTGAATGTCTGCCGCGACATTGACAACCAGCGGATGCTCTTCTCCGGCATTGAAGGCAAGCACTGGAACATGGTGGACGGCGTTCCCACCCCGACCGAGGAAACCCTTGCCATGCGTTTCGCCAACAGCGACGAATGGAAGATGACCGGCATTGAAAGTCTCTTCGACTTCGGCTTCCTGCAGGGCAGCTTCCTTGCACCCGACGGATATCCCGTCAATCTGTTTGACACCGATGAGATGCGCGTCAGCACGCTGACTCCTCTCGAGAAGGACTTCTGCGAATTCTACGACGTGGACTATCCGGCTCAGGCCTGCATGAAGCTGGTCGAGGAAGGCAAGACCTACAGCATGGCGAACTGCTACTCCGAGCTGAACCAGTCCTGCACGGAAGCGGTACCGACTGACATTCAGCGCATCCTGACCCAGTGCAACGACATTCTGTTTGCCGCCGTTCCGGGTCTGGTTCAGGCCAAAACCGAGGAAGAGTTCAAGGCGATTCAGGATCAGGTGCTGGCTGACCTGAAGGCAGCCAACGAAGAGACCGCCTGGGAATGGTGCCTGGCCGCCAACACCAAGGCACAGGAATTCACGAGACCGATCATCGATTCCCTGACCTGGTAAGAGCTGCTTCAGCTCAAAGGATTTTCAGGTCCCAGTGGGAGGCGGCTTCCGCCGCCTCCCATTTGTTTTTGGAGCAAAGCAGGCAAAGCCCCCGGCTCACTGCCTGCCGATTCCGATGGAAAGGAGTGGCTGTCCAACATGAAAACCCGCAAGCAATCCCCGCAGACATCATCGCCGCAGCGGAAAAAGGGTACCAGGCAGTGGAGCCTGTTCTGGCTGACCCTTCCCTTCATGGTCATGATTCTCCTGTTCAATTATGTTCCCATCGGCGGATCCATCCTGTCCGTTTTTGATTACCGCGCAGGAAAGAACCTGTTCGACTGCGAATTTGTCGGTCTGAAATACTTTAAAATGATTTTTACAGACTACAACATGCCGCTGGTTCTGAAGAATACGCTGATTTTTTCCGGGATCTGGCTCTGCCTGACCTGGCTTCCCATGGCCTTTGCCATCCTGCTGAATGAAATTCAGTGCTCAAAATTCCGCAAGTTCGCCCAGACCATGACCACCCTTCCCAACTTCATCAGCTGGGTAATCATCTACTCGCTGGCCTTTTCGATCTTTTCCAGCGACGGCGCCCTCAATATGCTGATCCACAATCTGGGCGGCTCGGAATTTGCCACCAATATTCTGGCTGACGCCGACGCCGTATATGTCGTTCAGACTGCATTCGGACAGTGGAAGGGTCTCGGCTGGTCCTCCATCATTTACATCGCCGCCATCTCCGCCATTGATCAGGAGCAGTACGAGGCCGCCATGATCGACGGCGCCGGACGCCTGCGCTGCGCCATCCACATCACCTTCCCCAGCGTGCTTCCCACCTACATCGTCATGCTGCTGCTGGGCATCTCGGGCATTCTGAACACCGGCTATGAGCAGTACTTCCTGTTCAAAAACGCGATCACGGCGCCCAAAATCGAGGTGCTGGATCTGTATGTATACCGAATGGGCCTGCAGCTGGCCGACTATTCCTACGCGACGGCCGTCGGCATTGTCAAATCGCTGATCAGCATCACGCTGCTTTTCGGCATCAATGCCTTTGCCAAAAAGGTTCGCGGCACATCGATTATTTAAGGAAGGAGGCAGCTTCATATGGTCGTACAGAAAAAGTCCCTTTCCAGAACGGT
Source organism: Oscillospiraceae bacterium (assembly GCA_029098085.1). Lineage (GTDB taxonomy): Bacteria > Bacillota > Clostridia > Oscillospirales > Ruminococcaceae > Faecivivens. The sequence goes on along the minus strand of JAQXNQ010000087.1, from coordinate 7,451 downwards.
ATTCAACATCCTGAACTACAGCTTTTTTACCCTGTTCACCCTTCTCTGCATCTATCCGTTCTGGTATGTGATCTGTTATTCGCTCAGCATTCCCGAGCGCGCCACCAATGAAGGTGTTTCCTTCTGGCCGGTCGGATTTACGCTGACGAATTTCCAGCAGGTATTTGCGCTGAACGGGCTGTTTCACGCCCTGCTCATTTCGGTTCTGCGCACCGTGATCGGCACGCTCTGCACAGTTGTCACCTGCATGTGGCTGGGGTATGTCTTCACCAAGGAGAAAATGCCGGCGCGCAAATTTTTCTACCGCTTCATGATCATCACCATGTACATCGGCGGCGGCATGATTCCCACCTACCTTGTCTACCGCGCATACGGACTGCTGAACAAATTTGCCGTCTACATCCTTCCGGCGATGGTTTCCGCCTATTATGTCATTCTGATCAAGACATTTGTGGAGCAGCTGCCCCCCTCGCTGGAGGAATCGGCGGTCATCGACGGTGCGGGTCCCCTGACTATCTTCTTCAGGATCATTCTGCCGCTTTCCATGCCGATCGCCGCCACCATTGCGATCTTCACAGCGGTCGGACAGTGGAACTCCTGGTTTGATAACCACATCTATACCTTCAGCAACCAGAACCTGACGACGCTGCAGTACATGCTGTACAATTACCTGAACGAAGCGTCGCGTCTCGCCGCCGAGCTGAAAAACAACCCCAACATGGCAGCGCAGATCAACCGTCAGAACGTTCTGACGCCCAACTCCGTCCGTATGACCATCACCATGATCACCGTCCTGCCGGTGCTGCTCATATACCCTTTCTTCCAGCGCTACATTGTCAAGGGCATTATGATCGGTGCGGTCAAAGGATGAGCTTTTTACGAATTTCCGAGCAAAGATCAGCGGCTTCTCCAGCAGGAAACCGCCAGACAGAAAATGGAGGAATCAAATGATGAAACAGAAACTTCTGAACGTCGGTGTAATCGGCCTCGGCATGGGCCGGGCGCACGCTGAAGGCGTGAAAAACACGGAGGGGGCCTGCCTGTACGCGCTGTGCGATATCGACAGAGCCCGCGCAGACGAGGTTGCAAAGGAGCTTGAGGTCAGCCGCGTTTTCACCGATTACCGCGACATGATCGCCGACCCGGCCATCGACGCCGTGATCATTGCAAGCCCGGATCAGGATCATCGCCGGATGGTTCTGGACTCGCTGGACGCCGGCAAGCATATTCTCTGTGAAAAGCCCCTCGCGCTCACCCGCGAGGACTGCGAAGCGATCGTCGAAGCCGTCCGCAAAAGCGACCGGAAATTCATGGTCGGCCAGATCTGCCGCTATACCCCCGGCTTCCGGCAGGCAAAGGAGATCATTGATTCCGGCGCCATCGGTGAGCTGACCTTCGTGGAATCCGAATATGCCCATGACTACAGCGGGATCTACGCCAAAGGCTCCTGGCGCAGCGATCCCGTGCGCAACGGCGTTGTGGGCGGCGGCTGCCACGCGGTCGACCTGCTCCGCTGGATTGCGGGCGACCCCGAAGAGGTGATGGCCTACAGCACCCACAAGACCTTTGCCGACGTCACACCCTATGACGACACGCATATCGCCGCGCTCAAATTCCCGGACGGCGTGATCGGCAAGGTGTTCATCTCGATCAGCTGCAAGCGCGACTACACCATGCGTTCGGTGTTTTACGGCACCAAAGGCACAATCATTGTGGACAACAGCAACCCGACCATGACCGTCTTCAAGCAGGATGTCTTCCCGGGAATGGATCATCACGAAATGCCGATCACCGTTCCGGTCGAGCTCAACGATCACAATGCCGCCGGTGAATTCAGGGAATTTCTCGACATCATCGTCAACGACAAGCCCGTTCAGACCACCGTACTGGAAGGCGCCAACACCATCGCAGCCTGCCTGGCCATTGTCGATTCCGCAAACAGCGGCAAGCTGGTCAGACCGGAGTATTTCCGCTGAGCGTCCCCTTCACAGCTTCTTCTGAAATACCACGACAAGGCCCTCCGCCGGGATCAGACCGGGCGGAGGGCTTTTCTGTGAAGGCGGGAACGCCGGGAAGGAAGCTATCTGCGCAGTCAGACAGAGATGGACTTTTTTCGCCCTTTGCGGTACAATGAAAGCAGCCCGCTCAGAAGCGTCCTGTCAGAAACCGGAGAACAACATGGAAAAATTTGCTGTCATCGACACCGAAACCAACTGGGACGATCAGGTGATGTCCATCGGCACCGTCATCGCCGATGCCAAAGCCTTCTCCCCCATCGCCGCCCGCTACCACGTTCTGCCGTCCGAGTGCAGCGTCGGCGGCATGTACACCGATGCACTGTTCCCCAAGCTGCCGGTGAAGCCCATTCTCTGCAGCCGGGAGGAGGCCGTAAGCGACCTGCTTTGCTGGCTGTCCCGCCACGGGGTGAAGGCCATTTTCGCCTACAACGCCCGGTTTGACCGGGGGCACCTGCCCGAGCTGCATGCGCTGCGGTGGCATGACATCATGCGCGCCGCCATCTACCGGCAGACCAATCCGAAAATCCCGCCCTGCGCCGACTGCTACAGCACCGGACGCATGAAGCACGGCTACAGCGTGGAGGCCATGCTCCGTCTGCTTTCGGGCAAAAGCAGCTACCGGGAAACCCACAACGCCCTACTGGATGCGCTGGACGAGCTGACCATCATGCGTCTGATGGAGCGCAGCCCGGAGGACTATCTGCCGCTGTGAGCAAGCAGTCCCTTCATAGAATGGATAAAGCCGGTGCGCTGCGAAGGTGCACCGGCTTTTCATCTTCTCCCCCTCGACAGATTCTCCCGGATTTCTGCAGAATACTTGCGGTTCGGCAGCAGTCATGGTATGATATAGACAAGCAAATAAATCAATTCAAAATAACGTGAAGAATCCGCCGCCTCCTCCGGACAAAACCCTTTCGCGAAAAAAACACAGGCTCTTATGAGGAGGTACTTTTCGCAGCACAGACTGCGACACGGATGAACGCAAAATAATCATGAAAGGGACGAGAGCAATGAAAAAAAGCATGGTCTTTCTGACGGCTGTTCTGGCGCTGACGCTGACCGGCTGCTCCTATGCAGAAAACCGCATGCGAATGAAATCCGGCATTGACGATGATGCGCAGTATCAGCTTTATCAGCAGTACACCGCTGAGGGCAGAGTGGCAAACGGCTTCTACACCGAGGACGGCGTGGTGCTGCAGACGGCTGAAGAAAACCCCACAGGCAAACAGGTTCATGTGACCTTCGGCAAAAACAACCATCTGAATATCCGGTACTACACCGATGCCGAAAAGACCCGGGAAATCGATCCGGACGCCTGTTATCTGGATCCGGGCAGCTGCATCTATGCGGCGGTCACCACCAGCGGTGCCGCCCATTCGGCCAGCTATGAATTCTCGGAATTCCGCGTCTTTGAGTACATAGACGGAGAGAAGCGGGAGGAGCTGAAAGGGCTGGGCAGCGGCGATCTGGTCTGCCAGATTCCGGCGGACTTTACCGGAACCGATCTGTCCATTCTGCCGGTCGGCGTCTATGAGGACAGGGTTCTGTCCTTCTCGGACTATTACACCGATGATCAGGATGCCCGGCATGAGCTGACCGGCAGGTGGCTGGTGGACGACAAAGAATGCGGCGACTCCATCTCCGTCAGCCCGGTGAATACCTGCAGCATCAGGTATGAGTTTGACAAAGAGCACTACTTCTTTGTCTCCTCCGACCCTGTCTGCTATTATTCCAGCGATGAAAGCGGCTTCGTTACTTTCAATCCGTCTGATCCGGAAGATACAATCAACAACTATTCGGTTGAGCTGCATCCCTATCTGTCAACTGAAATCACCATCGGCGCCAAAGGCTCTGTCACCTGCCACAGAGTGGAGCAGGAGATGAAGCCGAATAAGCCGCTGACTCTGACGAGCCTGAAATACGGCGACCAGATTGTGATTGAAACCGAGCCGGGCCACAAGCCCAGCGTGAATGAAAAGATTCTGCAGCTCAATTCCGATGAGGGCTCCATAGGCAGATACACCTATACAGTCAGCGAAGGCGGTGAGAGCTTCGTCTTTGACCCCAATGCATACAGCTACAGCCATGGAGAAATCATCTTCACCTATCTGGGCAGCGAAATTACCGGCAAGATCTGCCTGGACAAGGGCAGGCAGCTTGAATACGCCGCCAAATCGGCGGAGGACGGCTATTGGCTGCCGGACGGAGAGCATGTGATCGTCATCGGCTCCAGCGAAGAAACGGATCAGGCCCTGAAGAGCATCCAGTTCTATCCCTACGAGCAAAGAACCGTCCTCCTCCCTCAGCCGGGCGCCGGAGGCACCATCACCTACTCGGTCAACGGCCAGACGATCCACGATTCCAGTCTGGAGGTTTATTGCGGAACGGTCATCGACATGAAGCTGACGGCGTGGAACGGATGGCAGCGCACCGCTGCCTCGGCTTCCTACACCGTCACCGCCGATCAGGATGTGCAGACTGTCCATCTGAACGGCGCCGATGTGTCGCACGCCTTTTCGGAGGACGAGGATCACAAGCCCACCCTCACCGTTCTGCTGGACAGGTCGGTCGGCAAAGAGATGATCTTCTCGGTTTCCGCCTCCGGCTGCAGCCGGACAGGCCTCACCTTCAGCGGCAATGTGTTTACTCTTTCCAAAACCATTCTCGAAAGCAGGATCGGCACCGAAGCCGGCTTCACCATTTCGGCTGAGGAGGACCAAATCCCGCGCGACAAGATCCTGAAGCTTGCGGTGGAAATGAAGGATACCGACGGCAATGTCCGCCGGGAGGTGCAGTATATGACCACCCTGCCCGAGGAAAAGGCCTTCCCGATCTATGACCCGAAGGAAATCGCCAGTGCTGCCGCCTGCTATGAATCCATCAAGGTCACCATCAGTCTGGAGGACCGGATCACCTATAAGCCGGTGGCCATTGCCAACGCGACGGTTCAGCTGCGGCTGATGGATACGGATGATCAGAAAATTCTGCAGGCCGACGATGAGCTGGACGGAGACCGGAAGGTGCAGGTGACCATCCGGCCGGCTTCGGGCTATTACATCACCGGCAGCAATGCCGACGGCATCTACCAGAAGACGATGCCCTTCTCCGGCTACCTGAAGCAGGCAAACACCATTCATTCCCGGCACAGCGCCAAAAAGCTCTGCGTCATCACCCTGGACAGCGCCGATTCCTATGGCACCGTGACCTTCACGCTGGACGGTGAGCCTGTCTCCGGCATCATCCGGGTTCGGGAGGATCAGAAGCTGAAGCTGCAATATACCCTCACCGACCCCGATTACCGGATCGAGCCGGAATCCGGCGCTCTGGGCTGGATCGCCGGGCAGCTGGGCAGCAAAACCGAAAAGACCGTTTCCATTGACATCTCGCCCGAGCTGGATGGAACGACCATCAGCCGGGAAGACTTCATCCGGATTCAGAAACCGTAAAGGAGGTCAGGACATGAAAATCAGCAAGCTGAAAAAGTTCTTGACGCCTAAAAATGTATCAATCCTGTCAGGTGTTGCCCTTGTAGCACTCGCAGTGATTCTGTTTACTGTAATCCTGCCAATGCATCAAGCCGCAAAAGAAACGGGAACGGCCATCGGAAAGGCGGAAGGAACCGTCGTAGGAATGGCCATCGGCTCCTTCAAAGGCCTGACCGAGGGCCTTGAACAGGGCAAGCGGGACGCGCTGGAGCATCCGGAAGTGGAAGCAGTCATCGCCACCCGCGTGACCGAGCTGGGCCGTCTGGAGGTGCTCATCGCCAGTGTCAGTCTGAAAAATGAGCATTCCGTGGGGGACAAGTACCACGCCCTTTATCAGATGAAAGCAAACGCAGTCTTTACGGTGGATCTGCAGCAGGCAGTCATCGGCAAAAATGCTGCCGGAGAGCTGACCGTTCAGCTTCCCCAACCGGAACTGGACCTCTATTACGATGAAAGCTCCACGAAAAAGCTGGCCGAAGACAAGCCCCTCCTGTTTGACGGCAAGGCAGAAGACGGCTATGACGCATACCTTAACTCCATCAAGGAAAGCGCCGGAAAAATTCGGGAAGTTCTGTCCAACTATGATACGCTGATGGACATGGCGCGGAATTCCGCCGTCACGCAGATCGAAAGGCTGGCGCAGTCTGCCTCCGGAAGCAGCGCAGCCGTCCATGTCAGCTTTCTGCCCGAAGAGGAGGAATGAACCATGAAGCTGTGGCATTCAAAGAAAAAGCAGCTCCCCGCTGAAGCGCAGAATGACAGTGCTGTCCCTGCGGCAGTATCTGAAAAGAAAGGCAGTTGGATCATACCAGCGATATTCCTCGCCCTTGTCATTGTGATGGTCGGAGTCATCATCTGGCAGTTTGAAAGCGCGATTTCCATCGGCGCCAAAGCGATCAGCGACAGCTACCAAACCGCCCGGAATCAGACGACCGCCGATGTATACGACAGCTTCTACACAGCCGCTGAAGAATACTACCACACCACCAACGACATCACCATCGACATCGATTCGGTTTGCAAAGTGGCACAGCTGGAGGTGCTTCAGGTCAGCGATGTGGAGTATGTGCTCCAGAAGGGCAGCAATGACAACGACAACATCACCGCCTGGCTGGAGGTTCCCGGCACCGGGATGTTCACCGTCAATCTGGAGGCCAGCGAGTTCATCGTGGACAGCGAGCGGCAGTATGTGCTGGTCACGCTCCCCCAGCCGGTTCTGAGCCAGTGCACCATTGACCGGGCGAACATCGAAAAACTTCGATTCGGTAATAATATTTTCAACGATAGCGTCAAGGCGGGTGAAGAGCTGCTGCAACAGCAGTTGGAGGAGGGAGAAGCTCTGATCCGGCAATCCTTCTCCTCCAATCCGCAGCTGCTGGAAAGTGCCAGAAACGCAGCCAGATCGCTGGTCACCGGTCTGGTGAAATCCTTCAACCCGGACTGTCCGGAGCTGGTTGTGGAAGTTGAGTTCGCACAGTGAAGCCAGTCAGGTGAATTTCCTTTCCGCAGATCTGTCTGAAACAGTATGAAAAGGCCCTCCGCCTGAATCAATCCGGCGGAGGGTACTGCTTTATCTGTGCAGCTCCGACAGAGCGGATTCCTGCAGCTTTTTGGAGTCGAGGAGGGTTACGGTGTCCTGGGGCGACTGTACAAAGGCAATATTATAAATAAGCCGGGGCCATCCTCTCCCATGCACTGAATTGTGCCAATCGCCTTTTCCCGGGAAATGCGTCAAAGCCTGTGTCCACTCTTCCCGAGCGGCCTGCGAACCCGCGGAGGGCATTCCGCTTGCAGAAAGCAGCACATATTTTGCAGACGCGGGCAGGTAAAGAGCATTCTGTGCTCTGCTTTTTCTCATTTGTGCAGCCTTTCTCCCGAATGCCCCCCTTGAGCGGACAACTGGACGCAAAATCCGCACATTTTTCTTCCCGGCACATTTTTTCCATCG
>JAQXNQ010000086.1 GCA_029098085.1 Oscillospiraceae bacterium | reverse complement strand
TGGCGGAGGAAGCTGTCCGTGAGGGCGTTGTCAGAAAGTAAACGATCATAGTAAGCAGAAAGGATGTTTCCCATGACTTATTCTTACATTCCCAGAGGCGTTTGCTCCAGAAAAATCGATGTGACCGTGGAAGATGGTATTGTAAAGGATGTCCGCTTTACAGGCGGCTGCAGCGGCAACACCCAGGGTGTGGCTGCCCTCTGCATCGGCCGGAAGCCTGAAGAACTGATTCCTCTGATGGAGCACATCAACTGCGGCGGCAAGGGCACCTCCTGCCCCGCCCAGCTGGCCATTGCTCTGAAGCAGGCCATCGGCAAGTAAGCTGTTTGCGGAACAAAGCAAAAAAGGCGGATCGGTATTGCAGCCGGTTCGCCTTTTCTCATATTCATAAAACCGGGGTTCCCATGTCGGGAACCCCGGTTTCTCACTTCATCTCATCGCAGAAATAGGCGTTGGTGTAGGCTTTGTAGCCTTCCCGGTCGGTGACTACCAGTCGGAACCAGGTCTCATCGGGCCGGAGGGTGAAGGTCGCTTCGGTGATGGTTTCGCCATCAGCGGCCGCTGCCAGCTGATTGGAGCGGGTGCAGGGGATCAGGGCGATGGTGCGGGCGGGGGAGGTCTTGATGGTGACCTTGCCGTCCTCCCAGACCAGCGAGTGAATTTCAGGGCCTACATGGGTGCAGGTGCCGGTGGAGGAGTAAAAGCTGCCGCTCTCCAGCGCGCTGGTCAGGGCGCGGTAAGAGAGTTCCGGAGCACTGATCATCACATATCCGCCGAAGGAATCGCAGCGGGGAGAGCCGTCCGGCTGCCAATTGTGGTTATCGTCGGTGGAGATGCAGAAAATCCGTTCCCCGCCCCGGAGCATGTCGTCGTAGGCGTGACCGTTGTCGTCGTCATAGCCCTCCACCACACAGCCGTAGTTGGTGATCTCCATGGCGTGCATGCCCTTGTAGCCGCTGTACTCGGGATAGCTTTCCAGCGACCAGGTGGGATGGTTGTAGGTGACGAAGAAACCGGCCTCCCGGGCTCTGGAGATGATGTCGTTGATGCCCTCATGGGAATAAACCCGCTCGTAGTCCGGGGCATCGGGGTCGAAGTGTACCCGATCCCGCCAGCCCTCGCAGTTGCCCCAGAAGTAATCGGTGCGGTGGTAGAAGATGTCCAGATCGTTGTCCGGCTCCAGCGCCACCAGACAGATGTGGCAGGTCTTGTGGGAACCGCTGGGATCGTTGGCGTCGATTTCGTAGGCGTTGAGAGCCACAAAGCCGTCATCGGTCAGGTCGTTGTGGGGGATGAAGGCCTCGTGGTCGGTGAAGGCGACAGCACTGTAGCCGTGGGCGTTGTAGTAGGCTTTCAGCTCCTCCGGCGTCTTTTTGCCGTCCGAAATGGTGGAATGACAATGGAGATTGGCGCGGTAGGAGGGGAGGGTTTCGTCCAGAAGAGTTTTTTTCATGACAGCTGCTCCTTTTATGGGGTGTTGATTGCCGGCTTAAAAGTCGTGCCGGGCAGAATCCTCCGCCCGGCATTTTGCTGTATGTGTTTTATTCTGCGGTTGTGGGTACCAGCTCCATCTCAAGGGTAAAGGTCTCCGCCTCCAGACGGTACTGAGGCATCAGCATAGGGCCGCAGGAGTTGGAACCGATGCCGCTCATGGCGCTGTCCAGGCAGAGGATGGTGTCGCCCGACTCCTCCAGCTCGAAGTTGTGGGGCTTGGCCGTCAGTTCCTCCTCGGTGTAGACCGACGCGTTGAAGGAGAAGTTTTTACCCGAGACGAACAGGCCGCCTTCCTCGCCGCTGACGGTCACATAGGCGCAGCCGCAGTGGCTGCCGTTCTCCTGGGGCTTGAGGTAGTCCTCATGCAGCTCCCGGACGCTTCCGGAGAATTCTCCCAGCCAGCTGGAGCGGTGCTTGTCGACATAGCTCTCGTTGGGGCCGTAGCCGTAGTATTCCACCTGATCCATGGACTTGGGCAGGTGCAGCCGCAGGCCGAACCGGGGCAGGTAGGGGAATTCCATATCCCGCTTGACA
>JAQXNQ010000085.1 GCA_029098085.1 Oscillospiraceae bacterium | reverse complement strand
CCAGCCGCAGAGTGCCCTCCGAGCCCCGCTGGTAGTCCAGCATCTCCCGGCGGGTCATCTCGCTCATCTCCAGAAGGGCGGTAGCCCGGTCGTACAGCAGCCGTCCCGCCTGGGTCAGCTGAATCTTGCGGGCGCCCCGCTCAAACAGGACGCAGCCGAATTCCTCCTCCAGTGCCTTCATCTGGGCCGACAGGGGCGGCTGAGACAGATAAAGCCGCCGGGCTGCTGCGCTGATGCTCCCCTCCTGCACCACCGTGACAAAATAGGAAAGCTGCTTCAGATCCATATCCATATCTCCTTTGTATAGCTTATATATGTTTTAGATAATTTTCATATGGATAAAACTATGGTATCATAAACAGGACGGGCCGTCAACTGCGGCCGGAACATCTTTCTTCGGGAGGAATTTCATGAAAAAGCTGCTGGTATACCTCAGCGATTACAAACTGGAAAGTATCCTGGGGCCGCTTTTCAAGCTGCTGGAAGCATCCTTCGAGCTGCTGGTGCCGCTGGTCATGGCCGCTGTCATCGACAACGGCATCGGACAGAGCAACAGAGGCTATATTCTGTGGATGTGCCTGTTGCTGGTGGGACTGGGCATCGTGGGGCTGGTCTGCTCCATCACGGCTCAGTATTTCGCCGCCAAGGCCTCGGTGGGCTTCTCCACCAAGCTGCGCCATGCGCTCTTTGCTCATGTACAGAAGCTCTCCTTCTCCGAAACCGACACGGTCGGCACCTCGACCCTGATCACCCGTATGACCAGCGACCTGAATCAGGTGCAGTCCGGCCTAAACCTGGCCCTGCGCCTTTTCCTGCGGTCCCCCTTCGTGGTCTTCGGCGCCATGATCATGGCCTTCACGGTGGATGTCAAGGCGGCGCTGATCTTTGTGGTGACCATTCCGCTGCTGTCCCTGGTGGTGTTCGGTCTGATGCTCTGGAGCATTCCCATGTACCAGAAGGTGCAGGCAGGTCTGGACCGGGTGCTGGGCATTACCCGTGAAAACCTCACCGGCGTCCGGGTCATCCGGGCCTTCGGCAAGGAGCAGGAAGAAATCCGCCGCTTTTCCGAGAGCAATGACGCCCTGTCCCGGCTGCAGCTTTTCGTGGGACGGGTCTCCGCTCTGATGAACCCGGTGACCTATATCATCGTCAATCTGGCCATCATCGCCGTCATCTGGGTGGGCGGCCTGCAGGTGGACACCGGCGTCCTGACCCAGGGCGAGGTCATCGCGCTGGTCAACTACATGTCCCAGATTCTGGTGGAGCTGATCAAGCTGGCTAACCTGATCATCACCGTCACCAAGGCACTGGCCTGCGCCCGCCGCATCTCGGCGGTCATGGAGACCCAATCCTCCATGGAGGACAACGGCACCACTGTTCCCGCTCAGGCAGAGGAGGCCATCGTCTTTGACCATGTTTCCCTGACGTATAAAGGCGCCGGTGCCGAATCCCTCTCCGACATCTCCTTCACCGTCAGAAGAGGGGAAACGGTGGGCATCATCGGCGGCACCGGATCGGGCAAATCCTCGCTGGTGCATCTGATCCCCCGGTTCTATGACGCTACTGCCGGACGGGTACTGGTGGACGGCGTGGATGTGAAGGAGCAGCCCCTGTCCAGTCTGCGCAGCCGGATCGGCATTGTCATGCAGAAGGCTGTCCTCTTCAAGGGCAGTATCCGGGAAAATCTCCGCTGGGGCAAGCAGGATGCCACCGAGGAGGAGATGCTCCACGCGCTGGATCTGTCCCAGGCCCGGGAATTTGTGGATCAGAAGCCCCGGGGACTGGATGAGCGGATCGAGCAGGGCGGCAAGAACCTGTCCGGCGGCCAGAGGCAGCGGCTGACCATCGCCCGCGCCCTGATCCGCAATCCCGAAATTCTGATTCTGGACGACAGCGCCTCCGCGCTGGACTTCGCCACCGATGCCAGGCTCCGCAAGGCCATCCGGGAAAATGCCGGCGGCACCACCGTGCTGATCGTCTCCCAGCGGGCCTCCACCGTCCAGCACGCCGACAAGATCATCGTGCTGGATGACGGCGAAATGGCCGGCATCGGCAGTCATGAGGAGCTGCTGGAAAGCTGCCCCGTCTATCAGGAGATCTATTACTCCCAGTTTCCCAAGGAGGTGGGCGTATGAAACAACCTTCCAAGCAGATGGTGACCCTGAAAAAGGTGCTCCACCGAATCAAAAAATACTGGTTCTTTCTGACCCTTTCCATTCTCTCAGCGGCGGCTTCGGTGGCCCTGACCCTCTACGCGCCGGTGCTGACCGGCAACGCCATTGACCTGATCATCGACAAGGGGCTGGTGGACTTTGAGGGCATCCTGTCCATCGTCATCCGGCTGGGCATCGTCATTCTGCTGACCGCTGTCTTCCAGTGGCTGATGAATGTCTGCAACAACCTGATCGCCTACCGCACCATCCGGGACATCCGGGATGAGGCCTTCCGCAAGATCTCCATCCTGCCCCTGAAATATATCGACGGCCATTCCTACGGCGAGGTGGTCAGCCGGGTCATCGCCGATGTGGATCAGTTCGCCGACGGCCTGCTCATGGGCTTCACCCAGCTGTTCACCGGCGTCATCACCATTCTGGGCACTCTGGGCTTCATTCTGATCAACAGCGTGACCATCGCCCTGGTGGTGCTGCTGGTGACGCCTCTGTCCTTCTTTGTGGCCAGCTTCATCGCCCGCCGTACCTTCTCGATGTTCAGGCTCCAATCCGAGACCCGGGGCGAGCAGACCGCCCTCATCGACGAGATGGTGGGCAATCAGAAGGTGGTGCAGGCCTACGGGCAGGAAGAGGAGGTGCTCCGCCGGTTCGATGAGATCAACGAGCGTCTGGCCGACTGCTCGCTGAAGGCCATCTTCTTCTCCTCCATCACCAACCCCTCCACCCGCTTTGTCAACAATCTGGTTTACGCCGGTGTGGCACTGGTGGGTTCCCTCTCCGCCGTGGCGGGACAGATCACGGTGGGACAGCTGTCCTGCTTCCTCAGCTACGCCAATCAGTACACCAAGCCCTTCAACGAGATCTCCGGCGTCATCACCGAACTGCAGAACGCTCTGGCCTGCGCCGGGCGGATCTTTGAGCTGATCGAGGAGCAGCCTCAAGTACCCGAGCTGCCCGACGCCGTCCGACTGGAGCAGGCCGACGGCCATGTGGATCTGCGGGATGTGGCCTTCGCCTACACGCCCGACCGCCCCCTGATCGAGGGACTGAACCTGCAGGTGCGGCCCGGCCAGCGGGTGGCTATCGTCGGCCCCACCGGCTGCGGTAAAACCACCCTGATCAACCTGCTGATGCGCTTTTACGATGTGGACGGCGGCGGCATTTCGGTCAGCGGCCATGACATCCGCTCCCTGACCCGCCACAGTCTCCGCACCAGCTATGGCATGGTGCTGCAGGAGACCTGGCTGCGCACCGGTACCATCCGGGACAACATCGTCATGGGCAGACCCGATGCCACCGATGAGGAGGTCATCGCCGCCGCCAAAGCGGCCCATGCCCACAGCTTCATCAAGCGGCTGCCCCAGGGCTATGACACGGTGATCACCGAAGATGGCGGCGGACTTTCCCAGGGCCAGAAGCAGCTGCTCTGCATCACCCGCGTCATGCTCTGCCGGCCGCCCATGCTGATTCTGGACGAGGCCACCTCCTCCATCGACACCCGCACCGAGGTGAAGATCCAGGAGGCTTTCGCCCGGCTGATGGAAGGCCGCACCAGCTTCATCGTGGCCCACCGGCTCTCCACCATCCGGGAGGCTGATGTGATCCTGGTCATGAAGGACGGCCATATCATTGAACAGGGCAATCACGAGCAGCTGCTCCGGCAGGGCGGCTTCTACGCTGAGCTCTGGAACAGCCAGTTCAAAGTATGATCCTGCGGCTTAAAAAGATAGTCAAAGGAAGATGCTCCCATATGACCGCGCCGATATCCTCCGGCAGGAGGTGCCTGTCCCGTTCATACCATATCCTGTGCCCG
>JAQXNQ010000084.1 GCA_029098085.1 Oscillospiraceae bacterium | reverse complement strand
CAGTCTGTCGAAAAAGAGACTTACAGGAAAAAGTTGCACAAAACGGAAGAAATGCATATGCCCGCTGGAAGCGGGCATGGGGTCTCTAAAGGGAGTCTTGCGGCCTGCGGGCCGCGCTTTTTTGTCTTGATTGTCCGCGCCGGGCGCGGAGGAGCAGGATTTCGCGCTCTGCGGAGCGCGACCAAGGCTCTGCCTTTGGAATCCGCGATTGTTTGAAAAAAATCGAGTAAAACTTTATTTGTGCAATCTGTTGAGGGGCGTGGCCTTTATCGACACGCTGAATCCGGGACGCAAGATACGCCCCGGATCTTCGGAAGGAATATGGAAAAAGGGAGGAAGAAAGCAAGTTTATCTGGCGGGGCGGCCCTCAAAGCGGTCCCGTCCCTCCACATAGGCCCGGATGACCTCCACCGACGCATCGATGCCGATGATGCCGCTGTTAAGACAGAGGTCGTAGTTGGTAGCAATGCCCCATTTGGTGTGGGTGTAGAAGTTGTAGTAGTTGGCCCGGCGCTTGTCGTACTTCTGAATCTCCCGTTCGGCGTTGGTCAGGCTCATGCCGTAGACCTCGGTGATCCGCTTGATCCGGTCGGCCATGTCCGAGCAGATGAAGACATTGACGCAGTCGGAGCGATCCTTCAGAATATAATCCGCGCACCGGCCGACAATGACGCAGGAGCCCTTGTCCGCCAGCTGCTTGATGATATTGTTCTGGATCAGAAAAACCTTGTCGTTAAGGGGCAGATCCATCATGCCGGTCATGCCGCCGGCCATGCCCGGGTTCAGGGAAAGGGTGTACAGCAGACTGCTGGAGGCCCGTTCATCCATCCGCTCGAAGATCTCCCGGCTGAAGCCGCTCTGCTCCGCGGCCATGGTGATCAGCTCTTTGTCATAGAAGGGGATACCCAGCTTCCCGGCCAGCTTCTCGCCGATCAGACGTCCGCCGCTGCCGTACTGTCTGCTGATGGTAATAATAATGTTGTTGGTCATCGTGATCCCTCCTGTACCGGCGGGGGAGGCCGCCGCTTCCAAGCGGTGCTCCTGCCGCACTGGTTATACTTTAATTATGCACGTTTTTCAGGAAAAGTCAAGCGTTTTTAGGCGATTTCTATATTTTCATGAAAAAAACATTTCAACTTTCGTCCATAATTCCCGCAAAAAACCGACTCTCCCGCCGGAATTGACATTGGAGAAGGGCTGTGCTAAACTAAAATCAGAATCTGCCGCCGGTGCGCTCCGGCGGCCTGTCCGAAAGGAGACCCCATGACAGATTCCGTGAACAGCTGCGGCAGCTATCTGCCCGTTTTTATCCCCGCCGCCGGACGGCGGGCACTGGTGGCCGGAGGCGGTCAGATCGCCCTGCGCCGGGTTCGCTCTCTGCTGAAATTCGGCGTCCGGGTGACCGTTGTGGCCCCGGAGATCTGTGAGGAGCTGACCGCGCTGGAGCGGGAGGGTGTCCTCGAGACCAGGCGCCGCCCCGCCGCAAGGGAGGACGTGACGCCGGAGCTGCTGCTGGCGGTGGCGGCATCCTCCGACCGGGCCTGCAACCGGATGATCGGCGAGGAGGCGAGGAAGCTGGGGATTCCGGTGTCGGTGGCCGACTGCCGGGAGGAAAGCAGCTTCTTTTTCCCTGCCATTCTGGAGGGCGGGGGCGTGGTGGGCGGCCTGATTTCGATCAACGGACAGGATCACCGTCTGGCGTCCCGGCAGGCGGCGCGGCTGCGGGCAGTGCTGCAGGATACTCCGCAGCCGTCCGGGGGAAAGGAGCAGCCATGAGCAAAGCGGTCATCCGGATCGCCGCAGAGGATCATCCGCTGGCCCTCCGGCGGGCGGAGCTCCTGATGGACTGCGTCACCGAAAACGGTTTCGAGCCCCGTCTGCTGCCGGTTCCGGTACCGGCGGACACCTCCGTTTTTCCGGTGCTGGGGGAGGTGCTGCGGCGGGGAGAGGCGGAGCTGCTGCTCTGCCGCTGGGAGGAGCGTCCCCAGACCCCGGATCCCGATCTGCCCATGGCGGCTCTGTCCGCCCGGGAGGATCCCCGGGACGCCCTGATTCTGGAAGGCGGCGATCCCTTTTCCGGCGGCGTCATCGGCTGCAGCGGAGAAAACCGCCGCCTGCAGCTGATGGAGCTGTTTCCCGGACTGGAAATCATCTCCCTGGAGGGAGACGCCTTCAGCCAGCTCCGGCAGCTGGAGCAGGGAAGGTGCGGCGCTCTGGTGCTGTCGGCCGCCGACCTGAAGGCAATGGGACTGGAAAAGCGGATCTGCCGCATCTTCTCCGCCGAGGAGCTGCTGCCCGCACCCGGACAGGGCGTCTGGACCGTCTGCTGCAGGCAGGGAACCGATCTGTCCTGCCTGCGCGGCTATTCCTCGGTGGACAGCTGCTTTGTCTCGCTGGCGGAGAAGGCGTTTATGCGCCCGCTGAAGGGGCGGGGCGTCATCTGGAGCCGCCTGCTGCCGGACGGGGAAACGCTGCTGCTGCGGGGCGCCCTCTGCAGCGGTCAGGCTGGTGTGCTCAAAGGCAGCATCAGCGGCGGCAAGGGAAAGGCCGAGCTGCTGGGACGGACGCTGGCGGCCAATCTGATGATCCGGGAGCTGCGCTGAGCAGAAGGAAAGGATGGAATACCGATGAATCGCAGAGACAAAACCAATTACTATCTCGATCTGGCCGAGGTGGTCGCCCAGCGGGGCACCTGCCTCCGGCGGCGGTACGGCGCCGTCATCGTCAAGAACGACGAGGTCATCTCCACCGGCTATGTGGGCGCCCCCAGAGGGCGGAAAAACTGCAGCGACCTTTCCTTCTGCATCCGGGAGAGGCTGCAGATTCCCCGGGGCGAGCGGTATGAGCTCTGCCGCAGCGTCCACGCTGAGGCCAACGCCATCATCAGCGCGCCGAGGGACAAGATGATCGGCAGCACCCTGTTTCTGGTGGGCACCGAGATGAAGGACGGCAGCTATGTGCCAAACGCCTCCTCCTGTTCCATGTGCAAGCGGATGATCATCAACGCCGGCATTGAGCAGGTGGTCATCCGGGACGACCACGACCATTTCCGCACCATCGAGGTGGCGGACTGGATCGAAAACGACGAATCCATCGAGGGCTTTTTCGGCTATTGACTGTTTTGCCGGAGAACGGGAATTTTCCGTTGACAAGCGGAGTGCTTTTTGCTATACTAGTTAATTAGATAACAAACAATTTGTCAGGAAGGATGTTGTCCCATGTCGGAGTCCAAGTGCAACAGGCGGGATCAGCTGCCCATCGGCATGCTGGTCAATGATGCGTCCAAGTTTTTTCACGACCGGATGCGGCGGGAGACGGAACAGCTGGGGCTTCGGGACGGATACCGGCAGATG
>JAQXNQ010000083.1 GCA_029098085.1 Oscillospiraceae bacterium | reverse complement strand
ACCGTGCTGGGTGTGGACGCTTCGGCGGAGATGCTGGAGCTGGCCCGGACGCATTATCCCGACCTTTCGTTTCAGCAGATGGACGCCCGGTACCTTTCCTTTTCGGAGGAATTCGACGCTGTTTTTTCCAACGCCGTTTTTCACTGGATCGACCGGGAGGAACAGCCGCTGCTGCTTGCGGGGATTGCGAAGGCTCTGAAGCCCGGCGGACAGCTTTGCTGCGAGTTTGGCGGAGCGGGCTGCGGCGGACGGGTTCATGCCGCTTTGCAGAGGGTCTTTGAGCGCCGGGGGCTTTCTTACCGCTTTCCCTTTTATTTTCCCACCATCGGGGAGTATGCGCCCCAGCTGGAGCGGGCGGGACTGCTGCCCACCCATGCCTTTCTCTTTGACCGTCCCACCCCCATGACAGGGGAGAAGGGGCTGGAGACCTGGATCCGGATGTTTGTGACAGCGCCCTTCGGGGGACTGCCGGAGGAGGAAACCGCCGCCATGATCCGCGAGGCGGAGGATGAGCTGCGGGAAAGCATGTTCGACGGGGAAAGCTGGATCATCGACTATGTGCGGATCCGCCTGCGGGCGGTGAAAGGGAAGGTGTGACGCCTTTTCGGCTTAGACAGGGGGACAGGAAAACGCAGCGGTTTGAAGGCCGCTGCGTTTTCCTTTTATACCCGGATTCTGAACAGTCCATCCCGGCTGCAGAAGGCGTACAGCCAGCCGTGACCCCGGATGGAAAACCGGGCTTCGGCATTCTGCTCAGGATAGAGCCGGACGATCCGGCACCGGTCGCCGGTGACCAGTGCCAGAAACCGGATGTAATGATCCTTTTCCATGGGGTGCTCCAGCGTCACATACCATTCGCCTTCGATCTGTTCGGTGCAGATCCGGTGCGCGTCATCCGGCGCTTCCGGTTCCAGCGGCGGCAGATGCACGCCGCAGCAGCAGAAGGAGCCCTCGCCCTCTGACCAGATCACATTGCCGCAGACCGGGCAGGTGTAAAATTTCCCCCGGGTCAGATTGCCCGCCCGGTTGCCGTTGACGGCAGTCTGGCCGGAGAGCAGCTCGGTCACCGAAACCTGCAGAGCGGCGGCCAGCGGCTCCAGCAGAGAGATGTCCGGAAGACCCCGGCCGGTCTCCCATTTGGAAACGGTCTTATCGCTGACGCAGATCCTGTCTGCCAGCTGCCTTTGGGTATAGCCCTTTGCTTCACGCAGCGCCCGGATGGTGCTGCCGGTTACATATTCCATCGGTCATTCCTCCTTTGTCTCCATCTTACCGGAAAAATGCCGGGAATGCAACCTGCGCTCCGTAGAGGGCCTTCGCTGTTTTGCTCGCTATTTTGCTGTTCTGAACCGTCGGAAGAGCAGTACGGCACCCGTGAGCATGACGGCAGCCCAGCCGGTTACCCACAGCAGATGGGCGGGAAGAGCGCTCCAGTTTCCCTCCCAGGCGGACTGCGCCAGGTAAACGCCGTGGGAGAAGGGGAGCAGATCGGTGAACTTCACGAAGGCATCGCCGGTCAGGGAGAGGTCGAACCAGACGCCGCCCAGCAGACCCGCCAGATTGACCACGATGGAGGTGATGCCGCCCACGGCTTTATCGTTGACCACCGCGCCCAGCAGCAGTCCCGTGCCGATGAAAAGAAGCGCCGCCGGCAGCATGGTGATGACCACCGCCAAAGCCCGGATGCTGGGGGCCAGTCCCAGCAGAAAAGCCGTGCCGAAGCAGAGCAGAATCTGAGCGGCGGCAATGGGCAGCAGCGGCAGAATGTACCCCACAAGATAGCCCCAGTCGGACATGGGGGTGGTGAACAGCCGCATCAGCAGAGCGCTTTGCCGGTCCCGGGCCAGCAGCATGCCCGAAAACAGGGACAGAAAGGACAGGCCGAACAGGGTGATGGCGGGGGCCATTCGCTCCAGCGGAAAAATGTCCGCCGGAATGCTTTTCTGCAGCAGCCAGAAAAGCAGCAGCATGCCCACCGGGAATCCGGCGCAGAAGATGGTCATCAGGGGATCCCGCAGCAGCTCCTTCAGGTTCCGGCCTGCAAAAGCAAGGGCGCGTTTCATAAGCATTCTCCTTCCGCAAGGGCAATGAAGGCGTCTTCAAAGCTGGAAACGCCCGCCTGGCTGCAAAGCTCCTCCGGACTGCCGCAGGCCCGCAGCCGCCCCTGAGACAGGATGGCGATCCGGTCGGACAGGGCCTCGGCCTCCTCCAGATAATGGGTGGTCAGAACAATGGTAATGCTGCCCTTCAGCTGCCGGAGCAGCTTCCAGAGTTCCCGGCGGGCCAACACATCCAGCCCCAGGGTGGGCTCGTCCAGAAACAGAATGCTGGGATTACTCACCAGCGCCATGGCAATGCTCAGCCGCCGCATGGTGCCGCCGGACAGACGTCCCGCCCGCTGATTCTGCTCGTCAGACAGGCGCAGCTGCTCGAGCAGTCCGGCAGAGCGCCTTTCGGCTTCTGCTGCGGAGCATCCGGCCATCCGGGCCATGAGCATCAGGTTTTCCCGAACGGTGAGAGCCGGCGCCACCGCCGTTTCCTGGGGCGAAACTGCCAGCAGCGCCCGGGCCTCCCGGGACTGGCGGACAATGCTCCTTCCCAGCAGCAGGGCGTCTCCCGAGGTGGGCCTTGTCAGTCCGCAGAGCATTCGGATGGCCGTGGTTTTGCCGGCACCGTTGACACCCAGCAGAGAGAAGAATTCTCCCTGCTCCACGGACAGGGAAAGGTCGTCCACCGCCCGTTTGGCACCGTAGGTTCGGGTCAGGTGCAGCGTTTCAATTGCTTTCATCGCTCTCCTCCTTTCCCGTCAGCTCCAGTACGGCACTCAGAAACCCCATCAGCTCATCGCTTTTCATCAGGGCGAGACCCTGACCTTCATCTCCCAGCACCACCAGACTGTCTCCGGGATGGATGCCGAAAATCTCCCGGGCCTTTTTGGGAATGACGATCTGCCCCCGTTCGCCCACCCGAACCTGTCCGAAGAGGTGCTTTCCCCGGGGAGCGGGCGAAGCGTTGGGGCCGGTGGGATTGACCAGCTGATCCAGTGTCACGCCGTACAGCTCTGCCAGCGCCTGACAGTTGATCAGGTCGGGGATGGAGTCCCCGTTCTCCCATTTGGCCACCGCCTGCCGGGAAACGCCGATCCGTCCGGCGACCTCCTCCTGACTGTAGCGGAACCGCTGCCGCAGCAGCGCAAGATTCTGAGCAATCATGTTTTTCAAACCCCCTTTTCCCTTATTATATCAGTATTTCCGGGAGCAGGCCACCAACTACAGATGACAATTTCCGTTATCTTCAGTTGCAATAGCGCGTGGGTAAGCCGTCAAACAAAATGAAGACTTTTTCAAACGTTTGCCCATTGTGCCTTCTTCGCTGAACTGCTATAATAATATAAAGTATCCAAAAGGAGGAGTGCACGGTGGAGAAAAAGCCGCTGCGGTTGGGCGCTGCTTATCACGGCAACCGGATGCTGCACCATGCAGAGCATGACCTGAGGGAAATGGCTCTGGGCGGCATGGATCTGGTGCTGCATATGTTTTCCCATACAGACTGGACCCGTCACAAGGAAGTCGTGCGGGATATGGTCTCCATTTCTGCGGAGGCCGGTCTGGAAAGCTGGATCGACTGCTGGGGGCTGGGCGGGCCTCCCGGTGAAGTGTCCCATTTCCTCGCTTATTATCCGGACAGCCATATGATCCTGTCCGACGGAACGATGGATCCGGTTCATGTCTGCTATAACAGCCCGGATTTCCGCAGGTTTATCCGGGAATGGATTGATGCCGTCCAGTATCTGGGCGTCAGCACCATCTTCTGGGATGAGCCTCATATGCTTTCCAAAATCGTGGATGGAAAAACGGTTTACAGCTGTGCCTGTCCCCGCTGCAGGAAGCTGTTCGAAGAGCGGTATGGCCGTCCCATGCCGGAATATGCCGACCCGGAGGTGGATTCCTTCGGCACCGACTCCATTGTGGACTTTTTCCGGGATGTGACCGGGTACAGCGCTTCCAGGGGGATGAAGAACGTGGTCTGCGTCATGCTGGGCACCTACGGCATGAGCCTGGAGGTGGTGGACCGGATCTGCAGTCTGCCGCATATGGACAACATTGGCTCTGACCCCTACTGGGTGGGGGCAAAGAAGACAAACCCGGAGCTGAGCGTGTACCAGTATGTCTATGAGGGAACACGGGAGAACCTGCGGATCGCCGGGCAGTTCCAGAAGGATCACAATATCTGGATCCAGAGCTGGGCCAATCCCCGCGGCATGGAGGAAGACATTATCCAGGCTGCTGAGGCCGCCTATGACGCCGGCGCCCGAACCATCCTGTCCTGGAGCTATTACGGCGGCATTTCCAACGATTACGCCGCTGAAAACGCCCCTCTGGCCTGGGCCCGCACCTGTGAGGCTTTCCGCCGCATCCGTGAGATGGAGCGGGATCGGATTCTGGCCGAAAACCGCAGGAAGTATATGAAATAACCGCCCGGCTATTTTGAAGCAGTCAATCGTTGGCAGACGCAAAATTTCCTATGCCACCAGTTCTGTTCTGAACAGGACTGGTGGTTTTTCGTTTAGCTTATGAACCGGTCGCCCGCAGCTGAAGCCATGGACGGCCTGCTCAATAACGGAATGCAGATCGTCACTCTCCCAGCAGCGGAAATGTTTTTGCAAAGTGTCCTTCTCCCCCCAAAGCTTTCCATAACAGCATTTGCATGATCGGACTGCCAACCCGTCATAGCAAATTTCATTATGTTTGGCTGCAAAGCTGTGTATGAAAAAGGCCCGTCTGACAGACGGGCACTCAGACTGTCGAAAAAGATACCTTTGAATCAACAGTGTGTGAATCGTAGTGACTTCGCTTTTCCCTGAAGGGGAAAGCTGCAAGAACACAAGCGTTCTTGCGCGGGGGCGCACCTTTTTTACATGAATCATTTACAAGGGGGCTGCGCCCCTTAAACATTGACAGAACCCGTAGATTTTGCGCTTATGTTGACGTTTTTCATATCGATATTGTCAACTTTTGAGCGACCGGAGGGAGCGGTTTTCCTCCACTCTTCACTTTTAACTATTCACTGCGTGTTATGCGCTGCCCTTTCTGCACACTTTATCGACAGCCCCGTCCGATGCGGACGGGGCTGCGCAGTTTTCATCCTGCCGGGATGATGTTCGGAACGCGGCTGTTGCCCTCTGGCATGCAGCCGTTGCTCTGAAGCTCTATCAGGCGGGTAAAATCCTTTTCTCCGAGAGGACGGGCGTAGCAGAAGCCCTGAATCCGGCGAATGCCGATTTCCTGAACCAGTCTGGCCTGCTCCGGGGTTTCGACGCCCTCTGCCACCAGCTCTGTACCGATCTGTCCGAAGCTGCGGACCAGACTGCGGATCATCAGGCGGGTATTCCGATTCTGGGCCAGAGAGTCCACCAGGCTCTTGTCCAGCTTGACGCAGCTGAAGGGCATGGAAAAGACGGTGGCGAGGTTGGAATACCCGGTGCCGAAGTCGTCCAGGTGGAAGCTGATGCCGCTCTGGCGCAGAATCTGCATCGTTCCCAGCACTCCTTCATGGTCGGAGGAGAAGGTGCGCTCGGTGATTTCCAGACAAATCTGTTCCGGCTGGATCCGGTATTGCTGGAGGGTCCGCAGAATTCGTCCGGCAGCGTCCGGCTCCAGCAGCTGCTGAATGGGGACATTGACCGAAAGGGGCAGGGACCAGGGCTGCCGGTGACAGGAAAGAAACCGACAGGTCATTTCCAGCACCTGCCAGCTGATGTCGGCGATCAGGCCGGTCTGTTCGGCGATGGGGATAAACTCACCGGGAGAAACCGGCGTGCCGTCCTCGTCCCGCAGTCGCAGCAGCACCTCTGCCGAGCAAAAACGATCCAGCAGACAGTCCCGGATGGGCTGAAATTCCAGATAGAAGGCTTTTTCCTTCAGTGCACGGCGCAGCAGCCGGATCAGATGCTCCCGGCGCTGCCACATCTGCTGTACGTTCCGGTCGAACTGTACCGGTTTTCCCTCTGCAGCCGAAAGACTGACCGCATACTCCAGCGCTTCGGTCAGGGTGTTGACGTCCGGCGCCATTCCGGGACAACTGATATTCGCCATGGCCGCTGCAATGGAGCAGCGGATACCGGCTGCTTCCAGCGGCTGTGAAAACAGCGCGCGGATATTCCGGAGAAGCTGCTGGCAGAGGTCCCCCTCCAGCCGGGTGATCAGGACGAACTGAACGCCGCTGAACCGGTAGCAGAAGGCAGTCTTGTCCAGCTCCTGGAGGCGGCTGGCAATGACCTTGAGAAATTCGTCGCCTGCCAGCTGTCCGTGGCGGCGGTTGACGGCTTTGAAGTCCAGCAGCTTGACCGCTACGATGCGGAAGGACTGTTTTCGCGCGAACAGCTGTGCGGTCTCCTGATAAAACAGATCCCGGGAGAACAGGCCGGTGAGCTGATCCGTGCTGACCCGCTGATTCTGGAAGTTTCCGAATACGACCAGCGTTGCTGCGGCCATGGCGGTTCCGTTGAGCTGCAGCTGAGGAAAACAGAAATGGATCAGCACAATGCCGCCAGACAACAGCGGCACCACCTGCAGCACCCGGCAGGTATACGGGTCCATCTGATGGCGCTGCGGCAGGAAGGCGCATACCGACTGCAGCAGGCAGAACAGGAAGTGCAGATAGGTCAGGCTGATCAGCGGGCCCCGGTGATAAATGCCGGCCTCATCAATGAAATACAGAAAATGACGGTCCCGGTTGGCCAGAATCATCACCAGGTGAAGAAAACAGACCACCGTCATGGTAATCAGATGCCGTTTCAGAATGCTGCTGCGGTTGGTGCTGCGCTCATAAATGACCAGCAGACCATACAGCGTCAGAGAAAAGGGCATCAGCGGCAGGAGAATGAAAAACAGGTCGTTGATCAGCTTTGCGGTTTCCGGGGAATGGAGCTGCGGGTGAACATCGCACCAGATGCAGCCCAGATTCAGCAGGGTCACGCAGAGCGAGCAGATGAGGGTAAAGACAAAAATCCGGGTTCGCACGGTTCGGCTGCTTTGCCCCCCTGTGGAAAAAATCAGGAGAATAATAAAGAACAGGCAGGCAATAACTTCCGGCAGACAGGTCAGTGCGTACATGGCTGCCTCCTTGTGGTTACATATTATTGAATAATTAGATTTGATAAGGCATTATGTTACTAGTCATGATTATAGCAGACTTCTGCACGAAAAAGCAGGAATCATTATAAAATGCGCGATAATTTACAAATTGTTTACATTTACACAAAAGCGCAGGGCGGAACGAACGTCGTCCCGCCCTGCGCTTAACAGCAGCGTTCTGAAAGAATCAGCTTTTAAGACTCACCACTGATAGCCCACAGCCTTCAGGAAAGCTTTGGCCAGGATGCAGTGGCCCATCACGTTGGGATGGATCCGGTCCCAGTTGATGACCATGGGGTGGTTGTACTGCAGAAAATCGTCAAAGGCCTGCTGGGTATCCACCAGCACCGCGCCGTACTCTTTGGCCAGCTTTTTGACGATCTCTCCGTACTGATCCATCCGGATCCGCATGGGATCCTGCCGGTTGGGTTCGAGGAAATGAGGGGTCATGAGGATCAGCCCCTTGAGGGAGGGGAGAATGGATTCGATCAGCTGCCGGTAGGTTGCCTCGAAGACCTCAGGAGAGACATGCTGCTCGGTCTGCAGGGGGGAGTCAAACTGCCGCCAGACGTCGTTGATGCCGATGTAGATGGCCAGCCAGTCGGGATGCAGGCCAATGGCGTCGGTCTCCCAGCGCTCCTTCAGATCCAGCACAGTATTGCCGCCGGTGCCCATGTTGACCACCCGGATGTGCGCGTCCGGCTCGGAGGCCGCCAGCAGACCCTCCACGATGCCCACATAGCTCTGTCCAATGGCGCCGAACAGGCCCTCGCCCACCGGACGGGCCCGCTCGTAGTCGGTAATGGAGTCGCCGATGAAGACCAGCTTATCATTCTTTTCAAACAGCATAGAAAACATCCTCTCGTCAAAAATCTGCGGTTTTGGCCGCTTT
>JAQXNQ010000082.1 GCA_029098085.1 Oscillospiraceae bacterium | reverse complement strand
GTGCTTTACGTCGGATTCCGGTTCAGCGCGGTCTTTGGATTTTTCGAGACCGGAGATTTTGACATGAGCATCCCGGTCAGGGAGCCTGTCCGCGCAGTGGTCATGAAAACCCGCATGAACGAGTCCCCCATCTGGCAATTGGAAACGGGCTTTGTTTCCCAGACGGAGCCGTACGGAGTCTTTGTCCGGGCAGGCCAGTGCGACATCCGCTCCATCACCATGTCCTATGACGGGCGCAGCAGCAATATCACAGATCCGGCAGCTGAAGCCGGAAGCTGTATTTTCATCGAAAACGACATCATGCTTCTGGCAAAGGAAACCGGAAAGCCGGTTCCGTTCTCCCTGTCGGTCTGCCTGCAGGACGGATCGGTTTTCTCCCGGACAGACCTTTGTTTTGAAGCGGAAAAGGAAAGGATGGTTCTCACCGTCACCGCTGACGGCGAGATTGAGGAGGACGTACAATGAAGTATGACGTGCATTTTGCTTCCCGGATGCTCATCTGGGCCGGAGCTCTGATGACCCTGTCCGGCATTCTGATCGCCATCTGCGCGGAAATCGCCTACGGCGGCATTTTCTTTGCCGCTGCGGCCTGCCTCTTCTTTGCGGCGCGCAATTTCCGCATCGCTGAAAACAAAAAGGAAACGGAGGAAAAGCAGCATGAACAGAAGACTGTATAAATCCGCTGAAAGCCGGATGATCAGCGGCGTCTGCGGCGGCATCGCCGAGTATTTTTCCTTGGATCCCACTCTGATCCGGCTGGGATGGGTGGTATTCTGTGCCCTGGGCGGCAGCGGCATCCTCGCCTACATCATCGCCGCCATCATCATTCCGGAGCCGCCGGCCTATTGATGTTCCACGTCAGCAAGGCAGCCCCTCTGCCAATCCGCAGAGGGGCTGCTTTTGTCATATAAAGAACGTTCTTCTCCGCCGCATGCTGTCCTCAGGTTGGAATCCACTTGCGCAGCGTCTTGGCCAACGCGGTCAGATCCAGCGGCTTGGCAATATGCTCGTTCATGCCCACGGTTTTGGCCGCCATCACATCCTCGACAAAGGCGTTGGCCGTCATGGCAACGATGGGCACCTGCCTGCAGTAGTCCCGCCCCATGGAGCGAATGGCTCTTGTGGCATCGTATCCGTTCATCCGGGGCATCTGAATATCCATGAACACAATGTCATAGTAGCCATCCTCGCAGACGTTCATCAGATCAACCGCCTCCGTTCCGTCGACGGCCCGCTCCACGGCAAGGCCAGTCATCTCCAGAATCTCGGCGGCAATTTCCGCATTCAGCTCATTGTCCTCCGCCAGCAGCGCCCGGTGTCCGGTCAGATCCAGCTTTCTCAGATCCACAAAGGACGTTTCCTGCGTCCTCTGCGCCTCTTCGCCTACCAGCACGCTGAACGCTCTGGCCAGTCTGGAGCGGAACAGAGGCTTGCTGATGAAGGCATTGGCGCCGGCCGCCCGCGCCTCCTGCTCGATATCCGACCAGTCGTAGGCGGATATGATGATGATCGGCACATCCTTTCCAACGCTTCTGCGAATCGCCCGCGTGGCGGCGATGCCGTCCATGTCGGGCATCTTCCAGTCCAGAATGCACGCAAAATAATCCCGCTTCTGCTGATGGTGGCTGACCACTCTCTCCACCGCTTCCGTCCCCGTGGAAACGCCTTCGGCCTTCATGTCCAGATCGTTCAGCATGCCGCAGCAGGATTCCAGGCTGAGGGCGTTGTCGTCCGCCACCAGCACATCCAGATCGATGAATTTATCATACTGGATATCCACCGCATCCTGCAGCTTCAGGTAGATGGTCACCGTAAAGCGCGATCCCACCCCCAGCCTGCTTTCCGCCTTGATATCGCCGTCCATCATGCGGACAATATTCCGGCTGATGGGCATGCCCAGTCCGGTGCCCTGAATCTGATTGACCCGTCCGTCGGCAGCGCGGGTGAACGGCTCAAAAATCTGATCCATGAAGTCCTCACTCATGCCGATGCCGTTGTCCTCGAAAACAAACTCGTAGCATCCGACCTTGGCCTGATTGGAGGGCTTTTCCGAAATGGTGAGCTGGATCTTTCTGCCATCCGGCGTGTATTTGACCGCGTTGCTCATCAGGTTGGTGAACACCTTCTGGACCCGCAGGCTGTCGCTGATGACCTCTTCATGGGTCACGCCGGAAATGTTGACGCTCAGTTCATGGTGATGCTCCTCAATCTGGGAATTGGTCATCACCAGCAGGTTGTCCACCAGATCCGAGAGGTTGAACTCCTCCTCAATCAGGCTGGCCTTGCCCGACTCGATCTTGCTCATATCCAGCACTTCGTTGATCAGGCTGAGCAGATGTTTGCTGGCCTGGGTGATCTTCTGCAGGCTGTCCTGAACCCGCTCCCGGTCATCCATGTGGGCGGCGGCAATGGCCGTCATGCCGATGATACCGTTCATGGGTGTGCGGATATCATGAGACATGTTGGAGAGGAAATCCGTTTTGGCTCTGCTGGCCGCCTCCGCCGCATCATATGCCGCCTTCAGCGCCATTTCCTGCTGCCGTTCCTTCTTGATCAGGTCATCCACGTTCCGGGTGCCGATCACCACCGCAAAACTTCCGTCCTTTTCGTGTACGAACGCCACCCTCGCCTGCAGGTAAACAATCCCGCCGTCCGTCTTCTTCTCATAGGTCAGCGAGTAGTCCTTTCCGTCCGCACGGATGTGATCCAGCGACAGCTTCTCCAGGAATTCGTCCCGGCTGTTTTCCGCTATCAGCTCCTCCGCATAGCTGCGCAGGCCCTTGCTCCAGCAGTTGCCGTGCCGGTGGAAGTAATCCGTAATGGCCCGGCCGTCCTCGTCCTCTGCGCGGTATGTGGCAACCGTATCCGTTTCCGGATCCACCAGAAGAACAGAATAATACTCCGAGCCAAAGCCCTCGATGATGTCCCGCTGTACTTCCATTTCCCGGGTCTGCTTCAGCTGACGCCGCATCTCCTCGTCCACGTCCCGCATGCCCAGAATAAAGGTCACCTTCCCATCCGGGTCCACAGTCCGGACAGCGTTCATCTCATAGTAGGAAATGACGCCGCCCAGGTTTCTCCGGTAACCCAGCTTGTACAGGCCGGTCTCGGGCACCCGCTCCAGCAGAATCTTCAGACCGGTAGAACTTCTGAGCCACTCCCGATCCTCCGGAACCACAAAGACATCGATATATCTGGACAGCACCGCCTCATAGCTGCCAAGCTCCATCAGCTTGCCAAGCACGCCCGGCGCCATGCCGATTCCATCCGTCCGGTAAAGGGAAATCCACCCGGTTTCAGCGTCAATCTTGAACAGGCTGTGATATTCCTGACTGAGGGCGCTGGAAACCGTCATCTCCTCCTGCAGCGCCGCGTTGATCTGCTCCACCGCCGCGAGGGCCTCTTCGACCCTCCACTGCTGCGCCAGCTCCAGCTCTTTCTCCTCATTTACATCCTTGAAGGCGATGACAAATTCATTCCGTTCGGGATTCGGCTTGACCAGCTGGCACTGGAAATAGCGCACCGCATGATTGCGCAGCACCCGGTAATTGAAGTAATAGGTCTTTTTATTGGCCAGCAGCAGATTCACGCTATCCGTCGTGCGCACCAGATCAAACAGGTGACGGTCCTCTGCCAGCACATCGTTCTCGATATAGGTGGCGATATTCCGCTCATAATTGCCGATGGCAAATTTCTGGCCGTAGCGTTCGTTCATGGTCTGCCCCATCCGGTAGCAAACCGCTTCATTGGCATCCGCATTGACCGCATAAATATTTTCATAGGGAATGGCCAACGCCTGAATCAGGTTATCCTGAGATTCCAGCGCCGCCTTTTCCGCTGTAATCTGCCGGAGTCCGAGAAGAATCCGGTTGTTCTTTCCCGTTTCACTCCGTTCCACCGGAATCAGGCTGCAGCGGGTCCAGCCTCCGGTTTTGGCGGCATACTCCTGAATGACGATCGGTTTATCGCCCAAACGGGCGTCCATCGTGTCATAATCCATAAAAACGCGCAGAATGGCCCGGTGTTCGTCTGCGGCCAGCAGATCTGCCAACTGATTCAGCACACTGCGGGCGTCCCCCACATCTCCGCACAGACGGAAGGCACTGTCCTGGGTGATGATTTCCTGAAGGGTATTCTCCTCCAGATCAAGATAATACAGCGCAAAAAACACATTGCGCAGCGCATCGATGATGGAG
>JAQXNQ010000081.1 GCA_029098085.1 Oscillospiraceae bacterium | reverse complement strand
TGGCTGCGGGATTCCTCGGCTCAGGTGCGCCACTACCTGCCCTTTGTCAAGGACGATCCCCGGCTGCGGGAGATCATCGAAGGGCTCATTGCCCGGCAGATGAAGTGCATCCTGCTGGATCCTTACGCCAACGCCTTCAATGAAAAGCCGGACGGCAGCCGCTGGTGCGAGGACCGCACCCAACATCTGAAGGGGGTCTGGGAGCGGAAATACGAGGTGGACTCCCTCTGCTATCCGGTGCAGCTGTGCTACCTGTACTGGAAGGAGAGCGGCTCGGACGCCATCTTTACCCCCACCCTGCGGCAGGCGCTGTACACCATCGTCCGCACCTTCACCAATGAGCAGCGGCATTTTGAGCGCTCCCCCTACCGGTTCATCCGGCCGGAGGAGGCCTGCAATGGTCTGGAGCAGGAAACCCTGCAGAACGATGGCATGGGGATGCCGGTCAACTACACCGGCATGACCTGGTCCGGCTTCCGTCCCTCCGACGATGCCTGCGTCTTCGGCTATCTGGTGCCCTCCAACATGTTCGCCGTGGTGATTCTGGGCTACATGATGGAGCTGGCCCGGGAGGGCTTCCAGGACGAAATTCTCTATGAAGACGCCCGCAAGCTCCGCCACGAAATCGACTACGGCATCCGGCACTATGCCATCTACCGCCATCCGGTCTACGGCCCCATCTACTCCTATGAGACCGACGGCTTCGGCAACTATACCCTGATGGACGACGCCAATGTGCCCAGTCTGCTGTCCATTCCTTATCTGGGCTACCGAAGTGCTGATGATCCCATCTATCAGAACACCCGGCGGTTCATCCTCAGCAAGGAAAACCCCTATTATTGGGAAGGGACTGCCGCAAAAGGAATCGGCAGTCCCCACACACCCCAAAACTATATCTGGCACATCGCCCTGTCCATGCAGGGACTGACCGCCTCCACCCGGGAGGAAGCAGAAGAGATGATCCGGCTGCTGCTCCGCACCGACGCCGGCTGCGGGCTGATGCACGAGGGCTTTGACGCCGATTGCCCGGAAAAATTCACCCGTCCCTGGTTTGCCTGGTCCAACAGTCTCTTCGCCGAGCTGGTGTACCGGACCTATCTGAGCTGAATATCGCTGAAACGCCCGCGCATCAGGAAGCCTCCTCTGCGCGGGTGAGTTTTTTCACCCAGCGAAAGCTGTTGGCCCGGATGCCCACCGCCAGGCACTTGAACACCTGGTCGGCGTTGAGACAGATCACCACCGCCGCCGGCGGCCAGCCGAACACAAAGGCCGCCAGATAGGACACCGGCAGTACGATGCACCAGATGCTGATGATGTCGTTGATCAGGATGAAGCGGGTGTCGCCGCCGCCCCGCACAATGCCGCAGCCGGTGGGCATCTCATAGGCCATGCCGAAGCCGGTGACGCAGAGAATCAGCAGAAAGCTGTTGGCCATCTCCAGCGTTTCGGGCGACAGACTGTACAGGCTCAGCACCGGCCGGCGCAGCAGGAACAGGGTGACGCTGATGAAGCAGCCGATGCAGAGAAAGAGTCCCTGCAGGGTATAGGTATAGGAGCGGATTTTCTCCATATCCCCCTCGCCCACCGCCTTGCCGATGAGGATGGCCGCCGCCGAGGAAGCGCCCACCGACGCCACCTTCAGCAGCAGGTACAGGGTGGACGCCGCCGAGTTGGCCGCAATGGCCGCCGCCGTCATATGCCCCAGAATCACCGTCTGCAGAGCGGTGGAGAAGCCCCACAGAGCCGCGTTGATGACAATGGGCACACAGACCCGGGTGTAATCCCCCAGCAGCGGCCGGTCGATGGAGCGGAAGTCCTTCAGCTTCAGCTGCAGCTTGCTGTCCCGGAAAACCAGATAGACCAGAACGATCACAAGCTCCACGCATCGGGCTGCCAGGGTGGCGATGCCCGCGCCCCGGGAGCCGAGAGCCGGTGCGCCGAAGCGGCCTTCAATCAACACAAAGTTTAATCCGCAGTTGATAAACAAAGTGGAAACGGAAACCGTCAGGGCCACCCGGATGGTCTCGACGCTGCGCAGCACCGCCAGCAGAATGGTGGTCAGGGCGCAGACCGGATAGGTAAAGCGGATGATGTTCAGATAGGCCACACCCTCCCGGATGACCGGCTCCTCATCGGTGAACAGCCGCAGCGTACCCGTCGGGAAGAAGGACACCAGCAGAAACATCAGCAGCGAAAAAACAATTCCCATCCACAGGCCGATGGAAGCCAGCTTCCGGATCGGGCCGGTGCGGCGCTGACCCCAGTACTGACTGGACAGCACCACGACACCTTCGCCGATGCCGCCCAGCACCTGCTGCACCACAAACTGCACCTGATTCACGGCCGAAACACCGGACAGGGCCGTCTCTCCATAGGCGCCGATCATGATATTATCCGCCAGATTCACGCTCTGCACAATGATATTCTGGATCACCAGCGCGCCGCAAAGGCGGAAGAACGAACGATAAAAACTCTTGTCTCTGGTAAACAAACTGCCAGCCTCCCACGCTGATTCCTCAGCCATTTATACTTGCTATTCTATCATAATCCCAAAAATTCTTTTTGTCCATTCCTTCTGCGGCATCCGCGAATTTTTTCCGTTTTTGCCAAAAAAAGCGCCGCCTTCCTGCATTTCAAAATCAAAAAAAACCCGCATTTCTTCATTCGTTCATCCTCTTTACCTCCGGCAGAAACGTATAAAGTTCACATAGTTTCAGGGTATTTTCCGCACTATATTATGACAAAAGAATATAAAATCCGATAATTATCAGGATATATCTTCTTATCTTTAGTTTATTTGAGTCCTTTTTGCATTCACTATAGGATAAAAACGAACTATGCTATAATGAATAATAATTACAGGCGCGTGAATTTTTTCTATGAAGTGTGACAAACATATACAGGAGGGAAAACGGCCAGTGAAGATCAGTGGCATGAACGGAGACACGACAAAGCGGGTCAACAGACAGCAGGTTCTGCGCCTGCTGAGCACGGAACCCGGAATTTCCAGAACTGAAATTGCCGCCCGCATGGGACTGGTCAAGATGACCGTTTCCAACATCATCGCGGAAATGCTGCGCAGCGGCATGGTCGGCGAAACCCGCGCCACCGGCATCGAAAAGCCGGGAGCCGGACGCAAGCTGACCGGCCTCTGCTTTTCGGACAAGGCTCCTGTGGTGGCGGGTCTGTGGCTGACCGGCCGTCAGGTGTATGCCGGTATCTTCTCCATGGAGCTGAAGCTGCTAAAACAGACCACCCGCAAGGTGGAGCCGGGCAATTCCATCGACACGCTGGCTGCGGCCATTGCGTCCATGATGGAGTCACTGGAGCAGCCTCTGCTGGGCATCGGCATGGCCCTGGGCACCGGCTGGGACAGCTCGCTGGGCATCCAGCTCTCTGAGCGGCTGAACGTTCCCGCCTTCGCCATGGCGGATGTGGCGGCCGATGCGGCGGTGGTTGCCCGCTTTACGAATTTTGAAAGCTATTTTTGTCTGTCCGTCGGACAGGCAGGCCCCATGCCCACGGCGGACGGCGGCGTGCGTGCGGGCATTGTAGTGCATAACACCCTGCTGGGCGGGCCGGACGGCTGCTGCCCGCTGGGTCAGATGTCCCGGCATGGCGGACGGCTCGCGGATGTGGCCAGCGCACCGGCCATCTGCCGCCGCTGCAACGAAGCACTGGAAACTGACTGCCGGACCCTTTCGGATGTGCAGGCGGCCTGCAGGGAGAATCCTTCCGGCAATCCCATCCTCTGCGAGGCCTTCGGGCCGCTGATGGACATGGTGGCGAACCTCTGTCTGGCCACCCGTCCGGAAGCCCTGATCATCAATGCAGATCTGGCCGGCTTCGGCGAGGATCTGCGGGAGTACTTCTTCTCCCGTCTCAATGTGCGGCTGGGTGACAGCGCGCCCATCATCACCTCCTCCCATTACGGCACCGACAACACTATGTACGGCGCAGCCTGTCTGGTGCTGGAAAAAATCTTCCGGGGCGATCTGGGATACGATCTGTTTTTCAAGGAATAAGTTTCATGGCCTTCTGCAGCAGCAGGGGGCTCTTTCTTCATCACAGCAAAGTGGGCGGAAAGCACTCGTGCTCTCCGCCCGTTTTTTCATGCAGTCCGATTATGCGCCGGAAATCCGGGGCATCCACATCTCTTCCCGCCCCAGATCGGCCCAGATGTATTTCATCAGCAACTCTGTCTTCAGCTGCTGGCTGTCCGGATCGTCCCACAGATTGTGGATCTCTCCGGGATCCTGCTCCAGATCAAACAGTTCGCCATAGGTCTGATTGTAATATACGGTCAGTTTATACCGTTTGTCCACATAGGTGCGCAGATGAATGGTGGTGGGCTCATGATGATGCTCACAAAGGGCATGATCCCGCGCCGACTCCGCTTCGCCGCTCCAGACCGCCTTCTCGCTGACGCCGGTCATGGTGTGGGGAATGGGCAGACCCGCGAAATCCAGCATGGTGGGCGCAATGTCCACCAGCGACTGGATGGCGCCATTTCTGGTTCCGGCGGGAATGACCCCCGGCAGCCGGGCGATCATCGGCACCCGGATCATATCCTCATAGAGGAACGGCCCCTTGGCGTGCAGACCATGCTGACCGAAGAAGTGGCCGTGGTCGGTGGTGAAAATGACCAGGGTTTTATCGGTGAGGCCCAGCTCGTCCAGCTTGTCCAGAATTTTTCCGATGTATTTGTCCATCAGGCTGACCATGCCGTAGTAGACGCTCATATTCTTGCGGATCTGCTCCTCGGACTGACCGCAGTGGGGGTGCATGCCGTGCAAATACCAGCCGGTCTCCTTATAGGAGGAGAAGTCTCCGTCCGGCTGCTGGGTCAGCTGAAAGTGGGGCGGATTGTGGTCGTGTTCACCCGGTGTCAGATGGGGCACTGTCAGAGGACGGTTGTCGTACATGGTATCCCAGGGAGACGGCGCCAGATAATCGGGGTGGGGATCAAAGAAGCTGGACCAGAGGAAGAAGGGTTGATCCTCTTTGGCGTACTGCTCCAGCATGGCCATGGAACGGTCGGCGATCCAGGCATCGTAATGGTATTCCTCCGGGATGTCCCAGTGGTAGAGCTTTTTGGGATCCCAGGTACCGGTGGGCGGCGTGAAATAGTCCCGCCAGTTTTTCAGGCCCTTTTCCTCCATCCAGAGGGCGTAGTGCTGCCCCACCAGATGCTCATAGGTGTGGTTGCGGGCCAGCTCTACATGGTCAAAGCCGTAAAAGGGATCATGGAACTTCTTCCAGAACTCCAGATCCTGCAGAATCGGCATGGATTCCAGCGACGGGTATTCCTCCGTCGAACGGGTGGGCTGGAAATGAGCCTTACCGATAAGAGCCGTCTTATAGCCCGCCTGATGGAAGTCGTCACCCACCACATGGGCTGACTCAGGCAGCTTGGTGCCCAGCGTCCAGGCGCCGTGCTGCGAAGGATATTGGCCGGTGATCAGCGACGCGCGGGTAGGGGTGCAGGTGGGATTGGGGCAGTAGGCCCGCTGAAACAGCATGCCCTGACGGGCCAGCCGGTCCAGATTGGGGGTTTCAATCTCCGGGTTCAGAATACCGAGGGTCATGTAGTGCTGCTGGTCGCTGGTGATCAGCAGAATATTTCGTTTTTCCATGCCGGTTCCTCCTGTAAAAAATAAGGACATCGGAAACTGGTCTGTGCAGCACGCACAAAACAGCTCCTCTGTCCTTCATCATACCACGCAGCCCCGCCAAATGCAAGGGTGCATCCTTAATATTCCCGAATGACCAGATGCTCGGTCTGCTCCGGCAGCCGCTGCAGCCTGTCCTTCAGAAAGACCGGCTGGAAATAGAGGTCCTGCAGTTCAGAAACGGAAGCCCACCGGAAGAAGTGGCGCTTCTGCCCTTCTTCACTGTAGAATTCCGTCCCCCGGGACAGCAGCTCCTCCGAAGGCTCCAGCTGATAGTAGAAGCAGACCTCGTGAAACCGCTCGCCGCTGACCTCCTCGATGAAATAGCTCTCGGCCACATAGCAGAGCCGCTGAACCGTGACTTCGGTGTGCAGCTCCTCCCGAAGCTCGCGGACGATGGCCTCCCCGCTGGTCTCGTGAAGGGCAATCCGCCCGCCGGGCAGATAGTAGTAGGGCGACCGCTGATCCATCATGATGAGGACTCTTCCCTCCTGCATCAGCAGACCGGCCACCCGGTGATTGAACCGGCCCTCCGGTGTTTTGAACGTC
The DNA here is from genome assembly GCA_029098085.1 of Oscillospiraceae bacterium. Taxonomy (GTDB): domain Bacteria; phylum Bacillota; class Clostridia; order Oscillospirales; family Ruminococcaceae; genus Faecivivens. Next base: position 19,148 of record JAQXNQ010000081.1, on the reverse strand, counting down.
AGATCCATCGTACATCCTCCTGTCAATCGTCGTTGATGGAACGCAGGGCCTCCACGATGTCCCGCACGCCCACCACCTTCATTTTGCTGAACCGGGACAGGTCCAGCTCCTTCAGGCAGGACTGGGGAACCAGACAGCGGGTAAAGCCCAGCCGCTCCGCCTCCCGGATCCGGTCCTCAATGCGCAGGACGCTGCGCACCTCTCCCCCCAGGCCGATCTCGCCAATGGCCAGCATGTCCGCCGGAATGGGCTTGTCCCGCAGCCCCGACACCATGGCCAGGGCGATGGGCAGGTCGGTGGCCGGCTCGTCCAGCCGAAGGCCGCCCACCACGTTGACATAAGCGTCCAGATTGGCAAAGGTATAGCCTGCCCGCTTTTCCAGCACCGCCAGCAGCAGGCTCATCCGATTGTAATCGAAGCCGGTGGCCATCCGCCGGGGCGAGGGAAAGCCCGACCGGGTGATCAGAGCCTGCACCTCCGCCAGAATGGGGCGGCTGCCCTCCAGCACACAGACCACACAGCTGCCCGACACCCCGGCCGGGCGCTCGGACAGCAGCATGGCGGAGGGGTTAGTCACCTGCCGCAGCCCCCTGTCCTGCATCTCAAAGACGGCGATCTCGTTGGTGGCGCCGTAGCGGTTTTTGGCCGCCCGCAGCATCCGGTAGCTGTGGTGCTGCTCCCCTTCAAACTGAAAGACCGCGTCCACCATATGCTCCATGATCCGAGGGCCTGCCAGATTGCCCTCCTTGGTCACATGACCCACCAGCACCATGGAGATGTCGCTCTCCTTGGCAGTGGCCAACAGGGCGTTGGTGCACTCCCGCACCTGGGTGACGCTGCCTGCCGAGGAACCGGCCTCCGGCAGCACCATGGTCTGGATGGAATCGATGACCACCACCTGGGGGCGCTCCGCCCGAATGGTGGCCAGCACCGTGTCCAGATCGCCGCAGCAGAGGACGAACAAGTTCTTTGCATCCACCTGCAGCCGCTCTGCCCGCAGCTTCAATTGACGGGCTGATTCCTCGCCCGACACATAGAGCACCCGCAGCGACTGCCCCAGTGACTGGCAGATCTGCAGCAGCAGGGTGGATTTTCCGATGCCCGGATCGCCGCCCAGCAGCACCACCGAGCCCTTGACCAGACCGCCGCCCAGCACCCGGTCCAGCTCGGTCATGCCGGTGTGGTAGCGGATGTCATCCTGAGGAGCGATGGAGCCGATGGACGACACCGGCGCTGCCCGTCCGCTGCTCCGTCCCGCCGGAGACGCGATGGGGCTCACCTGGGAAAAGGTATTCCAGCTGTTGCAGGACGGACAGCGCCCCAGCCATTTGGGGGTCTCATACCCGCATTCACTGCACAGATATACGTCCTTGGTTTTGGCCAAAATGACACCGCCTTTCAGGTCTGTTGTCCGCCGTCCGCTTCCCCGCTCTGCAGCAGTCCGGCAAGGACGGCAAAAGCCACCCTGCACTGATACCCGACATCCTGCAGGGCGGCGCATTCCTCCGGATTGGAGATAAAGCCGCACTCCACCAGCACGATGGGCTGGCTGCACTCCCACAAAAGATAGAGCTCCTTGCCGCCGGGCTTGATTTCCCGTTTGTTGTCCGGCTGAAGCTGCCGGAAGGCGCTTTGAATGGACTGAGCCAGCGCCCGGCTCTCCGGATTCTGCCGGCCGTAAAACATCTGAGCGCCGGAGTAGCGGGACTGGGCAAACTGATTCTGGTGAATGGACAGCACCACCGCATCCCCGCAGTTCTCCATCAGCTTCAGGCGGTTGTGCATATCCGAGCGCTTCTGCTCCCGCACGCTGGTAAGCCCTTCGTCGTGGATTGAGCGGTCGCTGTCCCGGGTCATCCGCACCTCATAGCCCGACAGGGTGAGAAAATCCCGCAGCCGCAGGGCGATCTCCAGATTCAGATCCTTTTCAACGACACCACCGCTGCCGATGGCGCCGCCGTCCATCCCCCCGTGGCCCGGATCCAGCACAATGACCGGACGGTCCGGCAGACCGGCGGAGACCATCAGGCTGCTCCTGATCCGCCCCGCAGCGAAGAAAAACAGCGCCACTGCCAGCAAAATGGCCGATACTGCCCCCAAAGCCTTCAGCCGTCCCTTCACGGGCTCACCCCCTCTTCTTCAGCAGCATATGCGCCGGGGGTGAAAAAAATGCGGCGGAGCCGGAAGACGGCCCCGCCGGACGGGCATCATTTCTTTCCTTTGCCCTTTTTCTTGTTTTTGTCCTCGTACATCAGCTTGAGGCCCACCGAGATCCGGCGCAGACCCAGCTCATAGCCCGCCACGCCGAAGGGCACATAGATCAGCGGCAGCAGGGAAACCAGTACGAACTGACCCCAGCTCAGACCTGCCGTGGCAGCGGTGGCCTCCATGTACTCGTTGGCCTCCACCGCCGCATGGGCAATGGCGCCGTAGGGGTGAATGATATTGATCAGCGGCCAGACCGGCGCCTCCAGAATGCGGTAGAAGGGCATGAAGTCAAAGGGAAGCACTTCGACCATGGACAGAGCCAGGGGGATGCACAGCACCAGGCTGGGAATGACAGCCAGCAGCATCACCTTCAGGCCCTTGAAGGGATCCTTCTCCAGACGGCCGAACTGAATGAAGTTGGCGTCCCGGTCGCCGAAGCCCCACATCTGACTGTAGACGACCACTCCGGCGATGATCAGGCAGACCGCCTGCACCACCAGCGGGCCCCAAACGCCCTTGACCATCAGCGAGCTCAGGGAAAAGACCACCACGGCGCAGATAACCGTGCAGAGTATAATGGTCCGCCAGATTTTCAGCGCCAGCTCCACCACGCCGGTGTGCAGATTCAGCTGCTGCTTCGGCTGGGAGGACGGCTCTGTCTGGGGAGTCTGCTCCATCTGAGGATGCTGTTCCATATGTATCAATCCTTCCTTTCAGATACTGCCGGCACAGGGCCCGGCGGAGGGGATGTTTTTGCGCAGGATGCTGCCCGCTGCCGGAAGGAGTCCCTCCGGCGCCGCCATGGAAAAGGCCATGGCCGGATGGCGGGTATCGGCGATGGGAGCGCCCTCGCTGTTGCGGAGATCCCGAGCGGTCAGCTGCACCGGCTTTTTGCCCGGCTGCAGCAGCTCCAGCTCGTCTCCCTCGCAAAACTTGTTCTTCTGCTGGCAGAGGATGCGGCCGTCAGCTGCTTCCTGCACCACCGCCACAATGTCGCAGATGCGGATATAGCCGCCGGTGTCATACCGCTGACCCTCCTCCGGCCGGCCAAAATAGAAGCCGGTGGAGTAGTCCCGGTGGCTGACCTTGCGCACCTCCTCCATCAGCCAGGGCGGCAGCTTCCAGCCGTCCGGATGGGCCAGATAATCGTCCAGCGCCATCCGGTAGGCGTTGGTCACCACCGACACATAGTAGGAGGACTTGGCGCGGCCCTCGATCTTGAAGGAGGTGATGCCCGCCTCAGTCAGCTGATCCAGATATTCCAGCATGCACAGATCCTTGGCGTTGAGGATGTAGCTGCCCTCTTCGTCCTCCAGCACCGGGAAAAACTGATGGGGACGCTTTTCCTCCATCAGGAAATACTTCCAGCGGCAGGGTTGGGCGCATTCGCCCCGGTTGGCGTCCCGGTTGACCAGATAATTGGACAGGACGCAGCGTCCCGAAAAGGACATGCACATGGCGCCGTGGACAAAGGTCTCGATCTCCAGCTCGGGCGGCGTCCGCCTCCGGATCTCGCGGATCTCCTCCAGCGACAGCTCCCGGGCCAGCACCACTCGTTTGGCGCCCATGCGGTAGAGATCGCAGGCGGTCCGGTAGTTGACCACGCCGGTCTGGGTGGAGATGTGAATCTCCGCCTCCGGCAGAACCTCGCGAACCAGCGACAGCACGCCAATATCTGACACGATGAAGGCATCCACGCCGGTTTCACCGGCGTTCCGGATAAAGTCCCCCATCCGGTCGATCTCGCTGCTGCGGGGCAGGGTGTTGCAGGTCAGGTACACCCGGACACCCCGGGCGTGAGCATATTCCACCGCCTGCTTCAGCAGGGGCAGGTCAAAGACGGCGGACGCCGCCCGCATACCGAACTCGGTGCTGCCCAGATACACGGCGTCAGCGCCGAACCGGATGGCTGCCTCCAGCCGCTCAAAGTCCCCCACCGGCGACAGAATCTCCGGTCGGGACAGTGTCTTGTTCAAGCTGTTCATCCTTTCATCAGAAGAGCGTCGGCACCGGTCACGACCAGCCCCGCAGGCCGGCCTTCCGGACGTTGGCGTTGTGCTGATCCAGGGTTTCCGCATAGTAGAACTGCTTGGTGCGCAGATCGGTGCAGAAATAGTAGTAGGGAGTGTCCTCCGGCTTCAGCACGGCCATGATGGCCGCAGTGCCGGGATTGTTGATGGGCCCCGGAGGAAGTCCCGGCGACACATAAGTGTTGTAGTAGTCCGCCGCCGACTTGTCCCGGTCGCCCAGATGGGTGAGAATCTGCTCATTGGCGTAATCCCGGGTGGGGTCGGCCTGCAACAGCGGGAAGGTCAGCTTGTCGTTCAGACGATTCCAGTAAACCGAAGCCACCTTGCCCATCTCATCGCCGGTGGCCTCCCCCTGGACGATGGAAGCCAGGGTCAGGGTTTCATGGAGGGTCAGTCCCTGCTTTCTCATCAGAGACTGCATATCCGGCGTGATCTTGCTGTCAAAGTTCTGCAGCAGCTTGCGGATGACGTTGAGGGCGGTGTCGTCCTTGTAGAACTCGTAGGTATCGGGGAACAGATAGCCCTCCAGCCGGTAGAAGATCTTGCTGCTGTTTGGGATGTCCTCCTCGAAATCAAAGCCAAAATTGTTGGAGTTGGCTTTCTCCACGAATTCCTCCGCATCGCAGACGCCGTTTTCCTCCAGCAGGTCGGCGATCTTGTTGAGGGGCAGGCCCTCCGGAATGGTCACGGTGACCGTCTCACGGGCCTTTTCCTTCTCCTGCATGGCAGCCATCATGGAGGTATAGCTCATGTTGGTGTTGAGCACATGCTGACCGGCGGCGTACTTGCCCTCATAGATCTTTTCAAACTCCGAAATGTATTTGAAAAGGCCGTCGTACTTGATCAGCCCCTCCTCCTTCAGGATGGAGGCGATCTTCGCCGTGTCGGCGCCCTTGGGAATGGTCACCTCGATGACCTGATTGGGCTTGCTGAACGCCAGCACATCGTTGAAGGCGCTGAGGAAGAAAAAGGCTATAGCCACGCAGACCGCCAGGGTGCCGGTCACATAGAAAAAGGCGCTGAGCCGTCCGCGGCGGTAGATCCGCTGGGGAATTCGCCTGCGGCGCCGCTTCCGGGGCGGCTGCGCAGGAGGTCTGGGGGACACCCTGCTCCGGTCAAAGGAAACCGTATTGCCTGCGGCTTCGCCGGAAGCGGGTCTGCTCCGCTCCTCTCTTTCACTGCTCTGTCCATATTGATCCATACATTCACTTCCTTAAAAAGGCGGATCGCCCGGTCAGCGGTGCTCTTCCGCTGCCGGAAACCGTTTCACGAATTTCTCTGTCACCAGTACATCCACCATTTTATCATATCTTCCGTGGGGCAGCAACGTTTTCAGGCAAATATTATAGCAGACCCCCACATTCTTACCGGAGTAGCGGGAAAGGAAGCGGTCATAATACCCCTTTCCGTAGCCCAGACGGTAGCCCTGCAGGTCAAACCCGAGGCCCGGCAGGATGCAGACCGAATGGTCGTACCGCCGCAGCTCCCGGCTCCGCCCGGGATTGGGCTCCAGAACGCCGAAGGCGCCCGGCTCCAGCTCGTCCAGTCCCCGGATCAGATAGAATTTCATGTCGATCTTTCCCGGTGTGCAGCGGGGAACCGCCACCCGCTTTCCATCCCGCAGCGCCTGCTCAATCAGCGCCCGGGTATCCACCTCAATGGCAGTAGAGACATAGGTCAGCACCAGCTCCGCCTCCCGGTATTCGGGAAGCTGCAGAAGCCTCTGCAGGATCTGGCTGTCCCGGCGAGCCTGGTCGTCGGCGGCAAGGGCGCGGCGGGCTTTCTTGAAACCGTCCCGCAGCTCCCGCTTGACCACCCGGATGTCTACTCCTGCCATTGAATGCCCTCCCGAAGTACCCGGGCCCGCTCCGGCGAGCAGAAAATCTCCGCCAGCGCAAAGGCAAACTGAGAGGCGGTGCCCGCCCCCTTGGAGGTCAGGATATTGCCGTCCCGCACCACCGGTGCATTCACATACTCCGCACCGGTCAGCTGCTCCTCAAAGCCGGGGAAGCAGGTGGCCTTTTTCCCCTCCAGCAGACCCATGTGGCCCAGAATGGAGGGCGCGGCGCAGATGGCCGCCACCAGCTTTCCTTCGGAGACGCAGTGCTCAATGGCCGCCCGCACCACCAGAGAGTTCTCCAGATTCAGGGTACCGGGCATGCCGCCGGGCAGAATCACCGCCTCCACCTGCTCCAGCGGGAGCTCGGGCGCGGTCAGGTCGCAGACCACCGAAATGCCGTGGGAGCCGGTCACCACCGGATCGCCGACACCGATCATCTTCACATCCAACTCACAGCGCCGGAGAAAATCCACCGGCGTCAGGGCTTCGATTTCCTCAAAGCCGTTTGCAAGAAACACGCAGATCACAAAGCTCATCCTTTCTATGGTTGTCGGGGTTCTGTTCAGTCCAGCATCAGGGCCATATAGCCCGTACCGGACATTTTTTCTGTCAAAGGGGTGTCGTCCTCCAGCCACCGTCCCATGCCGTAGGGGGTCAGCTCCGCCCCGGGAAAGGGACCGGCTGAGGCGATCCGGGCGAAGGAGATGCCGTGCAGCTCCATCAGGGCCCGGGCGGTTCGTTCCGGATCGGAACCGGTCTGCTCCCGCAGGTAAATCTCATCGGGGTAAGCGTTGTAGGCCGCGTAGCAGAGTTTGCCATTCTCCGGGAAAACGGCGGCCGCTCCCTGAAAGCTGCAGAGCTCCCGGTAGATATACCGCAGCTCCCGGTCCGGATGGATCACCGCCCGGGGAATGCCGGCGAGGTACTCCCGGCGAAGGGAGAGAAACCGGTTGCAGCTGCAGCGGCTCAGAAACAGCTCCTCTGCCGGCTCCTGCCCGCGGAAAACCGTCTTCTCCCACCGATAAAAGGCGGTTTCATAGCCCAGCTCCCGGTAAAACTCAAACAGGGACGGCTCCGCCGGCACCAGGCAGCAGAAGGAGGCGCCGCGGCGCTTCATCTCGGCCAGCGCACAGTCGCTGAGCCGGTGCTGCAGCCCTCTCCCCTGATACCAGGGCAGGGTGGCCACCGCGTAGACATAATAGCCCTCCCGGCCCTCCAGCCGAACCCGCATCAGGGTCAGCATGGCCACCGGACGGCCTTCGTCCCGCACCACCAGCGTGTCCTTCGGCACAAAGCGATAGGTGTAGTAAAAATCCAGATACTGCTCCGGCCCGCCGAAGCAGGCCATCCAGATGGCCTTCAGGTCGGGGATGTCCTCCCGCCGGGCGAAGGTCACCTCCGGCAGGCATCCGCCCGCCCCGCTCAAAGGGGAATCTCCATGTTGCACAGCTCCAACAGCTTCACCGGATGGTAGGAGAGCTTAGCTGTGCGCAGGCCCTCATCGCCGGTATCCTCCTCCCGGTTGACCAGGGAAAAGCCCTCCATCTCCCGCTGAACAAACAGCTGGTTGATAGCGGGATAGGCGCCGTTGACATCGCTGTAGGCCTTTTCAAAATGCACCGCGAAGGCGCCGCCGCCGGTGGGCTCGCCGATGGTATAGGCCACCACCCGGCCGTCCTGATACAAAAGAGCGCCCCGGAGGCCCAGCTCCTCAAAATGCTCCAGCGAAAGCCGGACAGCCTTACTCTCCCGGCACAGCTCCGGATCCCGGCCGCAGTCGTTGAGGCGGCACCATTCGCTGTGCATCAGCAGCACATCGGGGATCCGCTCCGCCGTCAGGGGCTCGTACCGCCAATTGGTCTCCATAAACCGCCGCACATGGCCTTTTTTGCCGTGATAGCGCTTGCCGGGGAGGGCGGCCAGCGCCTCCCGGTCGTAGAGGTATTCGTACTCGTCCCGGCTGTCGTGGAGGATAACACCTTCGTATAGAGAGAGCACCAGCTCCCGCTCCTCCTCCGGCACATTGTGCAGCACCAGCCGCTCTCCCGAAGCCCGGCAGTAATCCCGCAGCTTGTCGATGGCCTTTTTCAGACCCTCCGGCCCGTCAAAGCCCAGCGGGCAGCGGTAGCCGTTGTACTCGGCGTCGCCGCCCCGGTAGCGCATGAAGAAATAGCCTTCGTCCTCGCAGACGTCCACCTGATATCCGGTGCTCCAGATATAGCTGGCCGCGAAGGTGTACTGCGCCGCGGGACAGTCTCTTTTCTGATAATACGGTGTGATCCAGTCTTTGTCTTCAAGGGAGATGGGATGAAATTGCAGCATAGAAATACAGTTTACCGCCTTTCGGGTTGCTCTGCCTCCAGAAGCGCCAGAATCCGCCTGGTGATCTCCTCCATGGGCAGAGGGGCCTGTCCGTCATCGCAGGGAACCACGCTCCAGCCCAACTTTTCGGCGCTGTAGCGGGCGGTCTCCTGACAGGCAGCCAGATAGGCCCTGTTTTTTTCGTGAATGTCCTTTTTGCTTTCGTCGCCGCCGTAGCGGGAGAGAATCAGCCGGTCGGCCACCGCCCGGTCCATGTCCAGAAAGATGACCCGGTCGGGCCGGGGCAGGCCCAGCTTGCCGTATTCAAAATCCTCCAGCCAGCAAAGGTAGTCGTCCCACTGCTCCCGGGGCAGCTTGCCCATCTGGTGGATGGCGTTGGAGGTGGTATAGCGGGTGGCCAGAATCAGGCCGCCGTCCAGATAATCCCGCTCCCAGAATTTCTTATAGCTGGCGTAGCGGTCCACCGCATAAAAGCTCCCGGCGGCATAGGCGTTGACCCCTTCGGGATCCCGGGAAAGCTCCCCGGAAAGATACATCTTCACCAGCGCCGAGGAGGGCTCGCTGTAATCGGGAAAGGAAATCAGCCGCACCCTTTCTCCCTGCTGCCGCAGGGCATCGGCCACCAGCTGACTCTGAGTGGATTTGCCGCTGCCGTCCAGCCCGTCCAGGACGATCAGCCGGCCCCGGCTCACGGGTTCTCCTCCGGCAGGGGCAGAATCAGGTCGGCTGCGTAGGGCAGCGTCTCGATCCAGCGGCAGAATTCCCGCCATTCGTCCAGCTTGTGCATGCTGCGGGCGGTGTAGATGCCCCGCAGGTTCTCATAGTTCAGGGTGCAGGTGCGCATCTGGTTGTAGCTGGCAGGCAGCAGCTGGATCATGTCGTACCAGTACTGCTTGTCCTTCCCCTCCAGATACTTCTGCCGCAGCGTCTCCAGAAAGGCGATGATGCTTTCCATCTGATGCCGGGTTTCCTCGTCCATATGGTCGCAGCTGAAGTCCTCCAGCGCAAAGGATTTGGCGTGGATCTTGTGCATGGTGCTGGTGGAGTTGGCCACCGTGGCCACCTTGTAGGTGTCGTATTCCTTCCACCAGTACAGGGGAGCGGTGATGTCCACCGACACAAAGATCTGCCGGATGAATTTCCGGTGATCGCTGCCGGAGCGGCAGAGACGCCGGGCCAGGGAAAGGTCGTTCTCTCCGAAGACGAAGCGTCCCTCCGCGTCGGTATAGCTGTCCATCCGGTCCCAGCTGTTTAGGGGGTTGCGGGCGCCCCGCATGGCGTTTTCCATATTCATGACGGCAGTTCGTTCGATTCTGATCACTGTGCTCTTCCTTTCCCGGCAGCTGCCCTGACGGGCAAACGGCATATAGAAACAGTATACCACAAACCGAAGGAAAAAGAAATATTTTTCGCGGATAAAAGCCGCTCTTCTTCTCCGCCGCTTTGCATTGTTTACAGACTTCTCACAAATTTTCTCCATTTTGTTACCGGACTGGCACCGGTTTGCAATTGACGGAGGTGCTCCGCCGTGCTAAAATGAAGCCTAAGGTCAATTGATTACATCTTTGTTCCGGAAAGGAGCGATTTCCATGAAAAAAAGACTGACAGCGGCCGTCCTGATGACCGCCCTTCTGATGACTGCCTGCGGACAGCCTAGTATTTCCGACACCCTGTCCTCCCAGTCCAGCTCTCAGACCTCCTCTGGCAGCCAGGAATCCTCTTCCCTGTCTTCTTCATCGGAGACCTCGAAGACTTCCAGCGAAAGCAGCGAGACGGAGCAGCAAAGCAGCGCCGTCTCCTCCGAAGAAAGCAGCACACCCGCCGCTTCCTCCCTGCAGCCCACCGGCAGGACCCTGCTGGCGGACGCCCTGATCCCCGCCACCACCGACCTGACGGCCGAGCCCGGCGAGCTTTTCATCGATCCCTCCGGCGTTCAGTACTACACGGTACAGCGGGACGGCCTGTGGGGACTGGTGGATGAAAATGGCCAGGAGCTGCTGAGTCCCACCGCCGAATCACCGGTCACCCTCTGCGGCATGGGACACTGGTGCTGGTGGCCCAGCTATGAATACGATCCCGATACGGCAGCGGCTCATCAGGCCGAGATGGACGAGATCAGTGAGCAGCTGACGGAGGCCACCGGCTATCCCCTCTGCGGCGGCCACGGCGGCGGAGGCGTCATCTATATTCTGGAGCCGGACGGAGAGGTTCCGGTTTGCTATGTGACACTGGAAGGCGCTGCCTACACCGAACCCCTTGACAATCCCCCCGGTGGCTTTTTCCCGGTGCTGCTTTCCGGCTTCCAGGATGGAGAGTGCGGCCCTGAACCGGCCAGCCGGAACACCTGGAATTTCTCCAACGCAAGCGGCACGCTGCTCTGTCCGGGCGAAACCTTCGATCGGGTGGGTTGGCTGAAGGACGCGGCGCTGGTTCCCGTCTGCAAAGACGGCAAATGGGCCTATCTGGATCGATCCGGCCAGCCGGTCACCGACTTTGTCTACGACAGCTGCTGGAGCTCGGAATATGTGCTGAGCGAGACGACGGGCCTCTATGAAGAGGTCTCCCCCTACCTGGCCTATGAGCTGTGGGACGGCTTTGCGCCCGTCTGCCGGAACGGCAAGTGGGGCGTGCTGGACAGCACCGGCACCGAAGTCATTCCCTGCCAGTATGACGGCGGCGCGCCCTACCCCGGCGGCGCCTGGCTGCTGGATAACGGCATCTGGACGCTGTATCTGGCCGAATAATCTCCGCAATGCAAAAGGACGCGCTCCCTTTCGGGAAGCGCGTCCTTCAGTCTGTCGAAAAAGTGGTTTGCAGGAAAAAGTTGCACAAAAGAGGCAACGTGTATGCCCGCTGGAAGCGGGCATGGCTTTGTCCAGTTAGTATCTTGCGGCCTGCGGGCCGCGCTTTTTTATGATTTATTGTCCGCGCCGGGCGCGGAAGAGCAGAATTTCGCGCTCTGCGGAGCGCGACCGGGCTCTGCCCTGGACCCGCAAGGAGCAAGCCCCTTGACCCATAATCCTTGGCAAAGGTCGATAGGTGATACCAGCTCGAGAGAAGGCCATAAGGACTTCTCTCAGCTTTCGCGCGAGCGAAAGCGATGGAACTTTATTTGTGCAACCTGTCGATAAGCGTTACCTTTATCGACACGCTGAGGACGCGCTCCCTTTCGGGAAGCGCGTCCTTCTCATTCTCAGTGGCAGCCGCTGCAGGTGGAGCAGCTTCCGCTGCAGCCGCCCTCGGGCACCTCACAGGTGTCGGGATCCTCGCCGTTGAGGCAGAGGGTCAGCAGGCCCTGCACCTGCTGCATCAGGGCATCCAGATCCTGCTTGGCGATGTTGTAGGCCATCATGTTCTCGTTGCCCATGACGGCGGTGTAGACGGCCTGCAGCTTGCCGTTGAGCTCCTGCAGACGGTCGGCGTCCTTCTCTTCCTTCTGGGACTCGGCAGTCAGCTGCATCCGCACCAGATTGAACTCGCCGATGCCCTCCTGCAGGGATTCGTCGGCGTCGCAGGCGGTCTGCGCTTCCATCATCTTTTTGTACTCGGGGGAAGCCTGAATGGCTTTGCCCAGCTCGCGGGTCATCTGAATCAGATCCATGATTTTATCCAGCCTTTCTTATTTTGAAGATTCTATTGCTTCCGGCGATCCCGCCGGGGGAAAACAGATCAGTCTGCCAGCGCTCCGTCCGCCAGACGGCCGGCCAGGGCCCAGTTGGCGGCTTCGGTGATGGTCACATCGGCAAAGCCGCCGATGAGGCTGCGGGGGCCGAAAAAGTCCACCACCATATTATGTGCGGTGCGGCCCATCAATACACACTGGCCGTCTGCCGGTTCGCTGCCGGAGAGGATGCCGTGCTTGAGCCGGCCTTCGCCCTCCACCAGTACCCGCAGCGTTCTGCCCACACAGGTCTCGTAGTAGGTCATACCCCTGTCCCGCTGCACCTCCAGCAGCTGCTGGAACCAGCGGTTTTTCTCTTCGTAGGGAACCGGATCCTCCATCCGGGCGGCACGGGTGCCCTCTCTGGGCGAGTAGATGAAGGTGAAGAGGGAGGAATACCCCACCTCCTCCACCAGGCTCACCGTCTCCAGAAACTCCTCATAGGTCTCGCCGGGAAATCCGACAATGATGTCACTGGTGAAATTCACATCGGGAATGGTCTTTCTGGCGTAGTCGATGATGTCCAGATACTGAGCCCGGGTGTAATGGCGGTTCATGGCCGTCAGCACCCGGTCGCTGCCGCACTGTACCGGCAGGTGGATATGGCTGCAAACCTTGTCGCAGTGGGCGATGGTGTCGATCAGCTCTTTGGTGCAGTCCCGGGGATGGGAGGTCATGAAGCGGATCCAGAAATCTCCCGGCAGGGCGTTGACCGCCTCCAGCAGCTCCGGAAAGCTCAGGTCGTCCTCCAGATCCTTGCCGTAGGAGTTGACATTCTGCCCCAGCAGGGTGATCTCCTTATAGCCCAGGGCGATCAGCTCCCGGGCCTCCCTGAGGATGTCCGCCGACCGGCGGGAGCGCTCTCTCCCCCGCACCAGCGGCACCACGCAGTAGGTGCAGAAATTGTTGCAGCCATACATGATGGGCAGATTGGCCCGAACGCCGCCCTCCCGACGCACCGGCAGTCCCTCGGCGATGACGCCGTCCGACTCCTCCACCGCAAAGGCTCGCTTCCGCCTGCCCTCGCCGCTGCTTTTCAGCACCCCGTGCAGAATCTCAGGGAACCGGTGCAGGGCATGGGTGCCCAGCACGAAATCCACACCGGGATAGCTCTGCTTGACCTTTCCCGCCACATGAGCCTGCTGAGTCATGCAGCCGCACAGACCGATGAGCAGGTTCTCCTTCACAGCCTTGCGGTGGGTGGCCTGTCCCACGATGCCGAACACCTTCTGCTCGGCGTTTTCCCGGACGGCGCAGGTGTTGTACAGAACGATATCCGCTTCCCCCAGCTCCTCGGTAAAGCCGCAGCCCATCTCGGCCAGCATGCCCCGGAGCTTTTCCCCGTCGCTGACATTCTGCTGACAGCCAAAGCTTCTGACCAGAGCCAGCGGAGAGCGGGCTTCGCCGAAGCGGGCGGTCAGTTCCTGCCGGCACAGGGTCATATATTCCTTCTGACGCTCCAGCTCCTCAGCCGGAACCATCACCTGTTTTTTCACTGAATCTCTCCTTCGTGTGCAGAGCGTATACAGACACAGTTTATATGATATCATTAACGGCGAAAAAAGGCAAGTCCTTTTTATGAACAAAAGCGCCGCCGGAAATGCAGTAAGCCCATTCGCTTCGTCATTGGTATCATTTTTCGCTGCGGAAACTTCCTTGGCACGCTGAAAGGGACTGTCTTTCCCCCGAAAGTCAGTCCCTTCAGTTTATCTCCTGCTCTGCCGGTCGCTCCATTCCTTCTTTTCCCTGCCGTCTTTCAGCAGGGCGCGGAGGGTATCGGCATCCTCCGCCTGCAGGGCATCGGCGTATTCCTGCAGGTGCCCAATCAGTGTTTCCAGCTCACACAGCAGCGCCGGCCGGTTCATCAGAAACAGATCGGTCCACATATACTCGTTCAGGCGGGCCACCCGGCTCAGATCCTGAAAGCTGCCGGCAGAAAAACCGCTCTGATTCTGCAGGGTGGGGCTCTTCACATAGGCGTTGGACAGCACATGGGCGATCTGGGAGGTGAAAGCGATGGTGGCGTCGTGCTTTTCCGGCGTGGTGCGGACGATCCGGCCAAAGCCCAGCTCCCGGGCAAGCTCCTCCAGCAGCGCCAGATGAGCGGGATCGGCATCCTCCGGCGGCGTCATGATAAAGCTGGCCCCTTCATACAGGGTGGGAATGGCATAGGCAAAGCCGGAGAACTCCCTCCCTGCCATGGGATGGGCACCAATGAAGGGAATGCCCCTCCGCCGCAGGGCCGGCTCGACCTCATCCACGATCATCTTCTTGACGCCGCAGCTGTCCGCCACCAGGGTGGAGGAAGAAAGCTGATCCGCGTGCTCCAGAATGAAGGAAATGGTCTGTTTGGGATGCAGGCAGACCAGCAGCAGATCAAAGCCGTCAAAGCTTCCGCTTACATCCAGAATGCCTTCCACCGCGCCGGCTTCCACCGCCATCCGGCAGGCCTCCTGGCTCAGATCATATCCCCAGCAGTGATGGTCGGTCTTTTCCGCAATGGCCTTGCAGAAGGATCCGCCGATGAGCCCCAGTCCCACCACGGCAATGTTCAGCTGCTTCATATCCTGTCTCCTCTTCAAGCGAAAAGCCGCTCCGTTCGTATCCGGGAGCGGCTGTATTTCCCGATCAGCGTTTTTGCTTTAAAGCTTTTACGGGATAAAGTATAACACCACGACGGCCAAATGTCAAGGTCAGCCTCTGCTGAATTCGGCCAGGCGGAGGTTTTTGTTGTTCTTCATGGCCCAGTCGATGTTCCATTCGCTGGTAAAGAGCAGCAGATACCGCCCCTTGAAGTCCTGCACGATCTTGGTATCCGAGCTGAGCACCAGGGACTTGACATCGAAGTCCTCCTCATCGTTCTCGATCCACCGCAGCAGAGAATAGGGCAGCCGATCCATCCGGATATCCACACTGTACTCATTCTTCAGCCGGTACTCCAGCACCTCGAACTGCAGGGTGCCGACCACGCCGACGATGACCTCTTCCATGCCCCGTCCCGGCTCCTGGAAGATCTGGATGGCGCCTTCCTGGGCGATCTGGGTGGTGCCCTTGACGAACTGCTTGCGCTTCAGGGTGTCAATCTGCTGCACCCGGGCAAAATGCTCGGGGGCAAAGGTGGGAATGCCCTCAAACTGCACCTTCATACCGGGGGCGCAGAGGGTGTCGCCGATGGAGAAGATGCCGGGGTCAAAGACGCCCATGATGTCGCCGGCATAGGCCTCCTCGATGATCTCCCGCTCCTGGGCCATCATCTGCTGGGGCTGGGAGAGCTTGATCTTCTTGCCCTCCTGCACATGGGTGACCTCCATGCCCTTCTCGAACTTGCCGGAGCAGATGCGGATAAAGGCGATCCGGTCCCGGTGAGCCTTGTTCATGTTGGCCTGAATCTTGAAGACAAAGGCGGAAAACCGCTCGTCAAAGGGATCCACCACGCCGTCCACCGTGGCCCGGGGCAGCGGAGAACTGGTCATGGACAGGAAATCCCGCAGGAAGGGCTCCACACCGAAATTGGTCAGGGCCGAGCCGAAGAAGACCGGGGACAGCTTGCCGTGCCGGATCAGCTCCATGTCAAAGTCCTCGCTGGCGCCGTCCAGCAGCTCCACATCCTCACAGAGCTGATCATGCAGTGCGCCGCCGATCCGGTCCCGCAGCCGGGGATCCGAAAGCTCCATCTCCTCGCCGATGACGTCCCGCTGGCCGTTGGCGGTTCCGCTGCCGGTAAAGGAGATGATCTCCCGCCGTCTGCGGTCATAGACGCCCTTGAACTCCCGGCCGGAGCCGATGGGCCAGTTGACCGGATAGGTGGCGATGCCCAGCTCCTTCTCGATCTCGTCCAGCAGATCGAAGGGATTACGGGCCTCCCGGTCCATCTTGTTGATGAAGGTGAAGATGGGAATATCCCGCAGCAGACAGACCTTGAACAGCTTGCGGGTCTGCGCCTCGACGCCCTTGGCGGCGTCGATGACCATAACGGCCGAATCCGCCGCCATCAGCGTCCGGTAGGTATCCTCGGAGAAGTCCTGATGGCCGGGGGTGTCCAGAATGTTGATGCAGTAGCCGTCATAGTTGAACTGCATAACCGATGAGGTGACCGAGATGCCGCGCTGCTTTTCGATCTCCATCCAGTCGGAAACCGCGTGGCGGGCGTTCTTCTTGCCCTTGACGGCGCCGGCCAGCTGAATGGCTCCGCCGTACAGCAGAAACTTTTCGGTCAGGGTGGTTTTACCGGCGTCAGGGTGAGAAATAATGGCGAAGGTGCGCCGTTTTTCAATTTCGTTTCGATAGCTTGCCAATGCTTTATCCTCCATTGCCTTTCAGACAGGCATAAAAATCCAGTATAGCTTTATTGTACCATATGCGGGATACCCTGACAAGAAAAATTTTGCTTTTCCGTTCTTTTTCCTGCCCGCAGCTCATAGAAATGGAGATACAAAGGAGGGGCAGCCCGCGGACCAGCCCTTTCCAGGAAAGGACGGATCAGCTTGAGAACCAGACTGCACGGCCGACCGCCGGCCTTTTCCCATAAAAGCAGGGCGGATGCTTCCCTTCCCCGCCCGCTGAAAACGCCCACAGCACCGCCGGAAAAGCCGCTCCGCCGGATTTCTCTGCTGTCCTGCCTGGTATTTGCGGCCGTGGTCACAGCCAGTGCGGGACTGGCGCCCAAGCTGCCCGGGCTGCAGCAGGGCGTCTGTCTTTCCGCCCGCCTGATGCTGGCCCTGCCCGCCGCTGCCGAACAGCCATCCGCAGAGCAGGAGCCTTCCGGGCAGGCTTCCGCAAAGCCGCCGGAGAGCATCGAATCCTCCGTCCCTGACGAGATTTCCGTCCCGGCAGAACCTGCAGAACCGGAGGAGCAGCCGTCGGCACCTGAATCGGACAGCAGTCAGCCAGCTCCAGAAGCCGCTTTGCCGGATCCGGAGATTCCGGAGGAGAACAAGGCGATGCTGGTCCATAAAACCTATACGGCAGCCCCTTCCAATATCTATATTCCCCTGGAGGCCGGTTTTATCAAAAACTGCACCGATCACACCGCCGAGGAGATTCTGGTCCAGGCCCAGACCCCGCCCGCCTTTTCCATCGCTTCCGGTGATGAGCCGCAGGTGCTGATCATGCACACCCATACCACCGAAAGCTATCTGCCCTTCACCGGCGATTACTATGACACCTCCCTGCCCACCCGCACCACCGACAACAGCCGGAACATGGCAGCGGTGGGAGAGGTCATCACCCAAAAGCTCACCGAAGCCGGCATCGGCGTCCTCCACGACACCACCCAGCACGACTATCCCTCCTACAACGGCTCCTATGACCGCTCCGCCGTGACGGTAGAGCGCTATCTGGAGCAATATCCTTCCATCAAAGTGGTGCTGGACATTCACCGGGACGCCATCATCTCCGGCGATACGGTGACGGCGCCGGTGGCGGTATCCGGCGATCAGACCGCCGCGCAGGTCATGATCATCAGCGGCTGTGACAACGGCAGCATGAATTATCCAAACTATATGCAGAATCTGAGCTTTGCCTCGGCGCTGCAGGTGCAGATGGAAACCGACCACCCCGGCTTCACCCGTCCGCTGCTGTTCGACTATCGCAAGTACAACCAGCATCTGACCACCGGCTCCATCCTCATTGAGGTGGGCAGCCACGGCAACACGCTGGAGCAGGCGCTGCTCTCGGGTGAATGGATCGGCGAATCCCTGGGCAAACTCCTGAGCGGCATGAGAAGCTGAGCTTCCTGCCGGAAAGGAGGCGGCTGCATGGCCCGCTTTTTTGAACGCACCCGGCCGTTCTGGATGTCCTTTTATCTGACGCTCTGCGTCTTTGCTGTCATAACCGGCCTGCTCACGGTGGATTACCGCTGCAGAATGATGACGAATCCTCCGGAAGGAAGAGCGGCTTCCTTCTCGGTGACCGGACTGACGGCGGGAGACGGTGCCCTGCATCTTCGGTGGTTTGACACGGAAGCTGAGCTTTCGCTGCAGACCAGTGCTTCTCTGCGCCGGGTGCTGGAGACCATTCCCATCCTGATTCCCCGCACGCTGCGGATTGCGGCCGGAGGGGAAAAGCTGCTGGAGGGCCTTTGGGAGCAGCTCCCCACTCTCTGAAAAAGAATCGGGACACCGGCGGATTGTCTCCATCGGTGTCCCGATTTTCAGGCTGCTGCATTTCTTGAGGAATTCCTCACTTCAGCAGCTTTTTTACATATCTGGGCCGGAAGTAATTCATATAGGCCGTCACCAGCCGGGTCAGCGCCACATCATAAACCAGGAACACCAGGTTCAGAAACAGAAGTCCGGCAGCTATGAGCCAGGGAGCCGCAGAAAAAATGTCACCGTACCCGTCCAGCCGGAACAGCCAGACAGCCGCCGCCAGTCCCGCTCCCACGGTCAGATTGAAGCAGGCAAACTTCACGGTCCATTCCAGCGCCGGCTTGCGCCAGCTCTCGATCAGGGATTTGAGAATGGGATAGTGACCCAGCAGCACAAAATAAAACAGCGCACTGTCCTTCAGCGGCGCCAGAATAAAGGAAAGCAGCGACACCGCCAGCCAGCAGATCACCGCCCACTTTCTCCCCAGCTCCACCACGATGGGGATCAGCAGAATGCCCGCCAGCGCGGGAAGGGCGTAATCCGCCATGGGCAGCAGCCCGGTCAGCATCATACAGACCATGCTCAGCGCCACCATCATGCCGCCTAGCGTGATCTTGTTGCCTTTCTTCAAAACCGTCTCACCTCTTTAGCAGCAGCTGATCAGATCGCCGCCCATGCACTCGCAGCAGCAATCGGCGCAGAGCAAACCGCTGCACATATCGCAGCCGCTGCAGCCGCCCGTGCTGCCGCTGGTGCGGTAGCCGCCGTTCGGGCTGCCGAAATTGCCCTGCCGCTGCCACATCATACGGTTCATGGCCGCCCGATATTCCGGATTGTTGGGGCTGAGGCGGCAGGCAGTGGAAAAATGATTGAGCGCATCATCCAGCCAGCCTCTCTGGAAATAGATATTGCCCTTCAGGAAATACCATTCGGCGTCTCTGGCCTGCATGGGCGTACCGTCCAGCAGCTCTTCCGCATCGGTGATCCGCCCCTGCTGA
>JAQXNQ010000080.1 GCA_029098085.1 Oscillospiraceae bacterium | reverse complement strand
ATGTTTAGCCGTGAATCAGTAATCTGAAACAACCATCAAAATCAACATTATTCTCATAATGCAGAGAAACGTTTCTAGCAATAGATAAATATCCATAATCTATTCATAGAAAGTATAGCACAAGAGCGAAAAAAGGTCAATAAGAGGCGCAGGAAAAGCACGTAAAGTACTGTAGGAGTACAATACATATTGGACAGTGAAGAAAAAAGATGAAAGATGAGGACACATCTGGTAGAATAGAGTTACCACACACGATTCAGACCGAAAGGAAGTGCCTCATCTTTCATGGATAGTATAACACAAGACATGCGGTTTCGGCAATCCCTAATGCAGTATGCGGAAAAGTATGGCGTAAGCCGTGCCAGTCGAAAGTACAACAAAAGCAGATCATACATCTATTTCTGGCTTAACCGCTGGGACGGCAGTGTGGAGTCCCTGGCGTGTCAGCCCCGTCGGCCGCATAGTCATCCCAATCAGCATACAGAAGAAGAACTGAAGCTCATCCAGGATATGCGCCGAAGAAATCCCGAGTTGGGCATGACAGAATTGTGGCATCGGCTGAAAAAGAGGGGGTATACCCGCCGTCCGGAATCCCTTTTCCGGGTTATGCGCAGATTGAATATGTTTCCGGAAGCGCAGCCCCGGACTCTGTATAAACCCAAGCCATATGAGCAAATGGAATATCCCGGACAACGCGTCCAGGTCGATGTCAAAGTCGTTCCCCGCTGCTGCATCGCCGATCCGGAGCTGCGTCTGTTCCAGTATACTGCCATTGACGAATATTCCCGTCTTCGTTTCGTTGCAGCTTATCCCGAACAGTCTACCTTTTCATCTGCTGATTTCCTCAAAAAGCTGACAGAGTGGTATGGCCGCCGCAATATTCGGGTAGAGTGTGTTCAAACAGATAACGGATTTGAATTCACCAACCGCTTTGCCAACACAAAGAAAGATATTCCCACATTGTTTGAAAAAACTGCTGCTCAGCTTGGAATTAAGCACAAACTCATCCGTCCTTACACTCCACGCCACAACGGTAAGGTCGAGCGCAGTCACAGAGAAGACCAGAAACGCTTTTATTCCTCACATTCCTTCTATTCTCTTGATGATTTTGCTAAGCAACTTGCTGCCCATCTTAAGCGCTCCAACGACTTTCCTATGCGTCCTCTCGGCTGGCTTTCTCCAAAAGAAAAACTGGCTATCTTTTTTAACACTGTCCAAGATGATTGACAAACCTACATCCGCCCCTGCAGCCCGTTCATACACCGGGGAAACGAAAAATTCGCCTTCCCGTCAGCTGTTTTTCAGCAGGTCTTCAGCTTGGGGGTGTATACTGCTTTTATTGCCGACCAGGCTCGCTCATCTCACCTTGCAGAAAGGACTGATCCGCTTGCAGAATCTCATCCGCCGTGCAGCCAGACACCGCCGCCGGGCCATGCTGGCTCTGTACAACAAAAACAGACAGATGGTTTACTACCTTTGCCGTCATCTGCTGGGGGACGAATCCCCGGCTGAAGAGGAAACGGGAAAAATCTTTGAAGAGCTTTGGCTCCAGCTGCCCGACGGCAAGCTATCCACCGAAGAAGAGGTGCGTGCTCATCTGATTCTGAGCACGGCCGGCCACTGTGCCCGGCGTCTGACCGAACAGAATCCGGACATCTTCCGAGCGGCTGCGGAGGCGATGGATCCGGAAAAGCTGTCCCTGACAGACTCCGCTGAAACCGCTGCCGCCTGGGCAGAAGCGCTTCTGGACAGTCTGGCGCCCGTTTTCCGCTTCTGTTTTCTGCTGCAGGCCGTTGGAGATCTGCCGGTCAACCAGATGGCGTCCCTGCTGCAGCTGAATCCCCGGGTTCTGCAGCCCCTCTGGCATGCTGCAAAAAACCAGATCATCCGACAGCTTTCCGTTTCCGAGGTAAAGGACAGCTACGGCTCCTTTACCTACAGCATGCTGCAGCAGTGCATGGACCGGGTCGCGGTTCCGGCCTCTGTAAACGCACGGGCCGAGCAGACCATCGCGGATCTGTCGAGGCCCAAGCGCCCGCCCAACAAGGTTCTGATTCCGCTGGCCGTGATCCTTGCGGCCGCCGTCATCGCAGTGTGCGCCATCAGCTTCTTCCGCAAGGCCCATCAGCAAAACCTGCTGGCGAGCATTGAAGTGGAAGGCTACGGAACCATCACGGTCGCGCTGGATGCGGAGGCCGCGCCGAAAACGGTTGAGAATTTTGTGGAGCTGGCCAACAGCGGATTCTACGACGGCCTGACCTTCCACCGCATCATAGAAGGGTTCATGATGCAGGGCGGAG
>JAQXNQ010000079.1 GCA_029098085.1 Oscillospiraceae bacterium | reverse complement strand
TGGGCAGCTGGTAAAGACTCTTGTAGGCATTGATGATCACCCGCGGGAACAGCTGGAAGCCGATCAGCAGGCCCAGCGCGCTGCCCACCACGCTGGCCGTCACGGCGTACAGAATGTACTTGCTCATGACCGCGCCCCGGCCGTAGCCCAGCGCCTTCAGGGTGCCGATCTGGGTGCGCTGCTCCTCCACCATGCGGGTCATGGCGGTCAGACAGACCAGCGCCGCCACCAGCACAAAGAAGATCGGGAACACTGCCGCCACGGCGTCCACTTTTTCGGCGTCATCGCCGTAGCTGCTGCAGCCGGAGTTGTCCTCCCGGGTCTGGACGTACCAGACCGGCTCCTCCAGGTCGGCCAGCTCAGCTTCCCCGTCGGCGATTTTCTCCTTGGCGTCGGCGATGTCGGCAACGGCATCGGGGTACTTTTCGTCAAACTCCGCCTTGCCGTCGGCGTACTCCGCTTCGCCGTCCTCCAGCTCGGCCAGCGCGTCACTAAGCTGCTGCTCCCCGTCCGCCTTTTCATCCTCAAAGGCCCGGCGGTTCTGGGACAGCTCGGTGCGGCCCCGGTCCAGCTCTTCCCGGGCGGCATCCAGCTGCTCTTTGGCGGCATCCAGCCCGGCCTTGCCATCGGCCAGCTGCTGCTCACCGTCGGCGATGCCCTGCTTCAGGGCGGCAAGGCCCTGCACCCCCTCATCGTACTGAGCCTGACTCTCATTCAGCATCACGGCGGCGGGGCCGGTGATGGCTTCAATCCCCGCTTTGGCCCCGGCCTTCTCCCGGGCGGAGCCGGTCACATAGGCCGTCAGCAGAGCGGGCAGGTTTTCATGGAGCCCGGCAGAGCCGCCGATGACCGCCTGCACCTCCTGCGGCACCATGGACGCGGGAACGCTGGTTTCGGCAAAGCCTGTCAGGATGCCGTCAATGCCGGACAGCAGCTGTCGGCCGCTCTCCATCGAGGCGGCGGCTTCACCGAGCTGCGCCTCCAACTCGGCGGCCTGGGCGCGGTAGGCCTCCAGCTGGGCTTCGGCGTCGGGCTTTGCTGCTTCATAGGCCGCCAGACCGTCCTCGTATTCCTTCAGCCCCGACTGATACTCCGTTTCCCCGTCAGAAAGCTGCCGCTCGGCATCGGCCAGCTGCCGCTCGGCGTCGGCGATCTGGCTGTCAAATTCCTCTTTGGCTTCCTTGTAGTCGGCCCAGCCCTTATCCAGCTCCTCCCGGGCATCGGCCAGCTCCGCTTCCCCGTCGGCCAGCTCGGCTTCCCCGTCGGCCAGCTGCTGCTTGGCGTCGTCCAGCTCTTCCCGGGCGTCGGTCTGAATCTCCTCAAACCGCTCCACCGTCCGGATGTCGGCGACGCTCTCAAACCGCTTTGCCGCCGCGTCCACCGCGTCGGTGTAGGCATCAGTGAAGGGATCCAGCCCGTCGGTGCTCTGCAGGGTCAGATAGACGTCGGTGTAAACCTCCAGACAGAAGTCCTCCCCCGGCACAAAGATGTAGCCGTCCAGCTTGCCGTCGCCCACCGAGGTGTTGCCCAGGGTGACGCTGAGAAACTGGGGCGTCTGCACATAGCCGACCACCTCATACTCCTCCGCCGACAGGGTGTCGGACAAAGGATCCCCGGTGCCGCTTGTCAGCTGCACCTTCGCCCCCAGCTCCCAGAGAGGGCTGGACAGGGAATTGGTGCCCAGCACGCATTCTCCGGACTTTTCGGGCATCCGGCCCTCCTTCAGCACGGACTGGTTCAGCTGATCCTCCCCTTCGCCGGTGGGGCAGGACAGCACCCGCACTGTCAGCTCGGAGGTATCCCCTTCCGCCACCAGCACATCGGTGGAATAGGCGGGCATCATGCCCCGGATGTCCCCATCCTGCCGGATGGCGTCCAGATCGTCTTCGTTGAAGCCGTAGGTGGAGATCAGCCGCAGGTCGTACATCTGCTGCTCGGCAAAATACCGCTCCGCCGTCAGCTTCATGTCCGGACAGGAGGACTTGACGCCGGCGAAAAAGCCGCAGCCCACGGCGATGATGGCCAGAATCGAGAAAAACCGGTTTTTGGAGCGACGGATCTCCCGGAAGGTCTCTTTTAACAAGGCGTTTTTCATGACAGATTCCCTTCCCTTTCCGGCATCACCATTCGATCTCTTCCACCGGGGTGGGGTGCGGGTTGAGCCGCATCTCCACCACCTTGCTGTTCTTCATCCGGATGACCCGGTCGGCCATGGGGGTGATGGCTTGGTTATGGGTGATCAGCACCACCGTCTTGCCGCTCTGGCGGCAGGTGTCCTGCAGCAGCTTGAGGATGGTCTTGCCGGTGTTGTAATCCAGGGCGCCGGTGGGCTCATCGCAGAGCAGCAGCTTGGGGTTCTTGGCCAGCGCCCGGGCGATGGACACCCTCTGCTGCTCGCCGCCGGAGAGCTGGGCGGGGAAATTGTCCAGCCGCTCTCCCAGTCCCACCTGCCGCAGCACCTCGGCGGCGTCCATGGAATCGGGGCAGATCTGGGTGGCCAGCTCCACGTTCTCCCGGGCGGTCAGGTTGGGCACCAGGTTGTAGAACTGGAAGACAAAGCCGATGTCGTACCGGCGGTAGTCGGTCAGCTGGCGGGGGGTGAACCTGCTGATGTCCTTGCCGTCCACCAGCACCTGTCCCTCGTCGCAGAGATCCATGCCTCCCAGAATGTTCAAAATGGTGGTCTTGCCCGCGCCGGAGCTGCCCACGATGACGGCGAACTCGCCCTTTTCAATCTCAAAATCCACCCCGTCCGAGGCGGTGATGGTCACCTCTCCCATCTGATAGCGCTTGTAAACCGACTTTAACTCCACAAAGCTCATCTGTACCCTTCCTCTCTTCTCTTTCCTGATAAAACACATGCATCAAAGCTCACAAACCGGCCCGCTTTGCTCCGGTGCCCGGAACAGCAGCCGCATCAGGCCGCTGAGCGAGGCCCGCAGCTGTCCCTCGTCCCCGTTATACCGCCGGAACAGACAGAGCAGCCCGCCGATAAAGGCGCGGGACAGAGCCTCGGCGAAGGACGGGCTCTGCAGCTCCCGGGGCAGGCTGCAGAGATGCTCCTGCCGGATCCGGCGGGAAATCAGATCGGTCAGATCCTCCCGCAGCCGTCCGTAGCGGGTGCCGTCCGCCCGCTCGGTCAGCAGCCGGAACGGAATCTGGTTGGCCAGAAAGCTCCCCGCCACCTGACCGGCCAGACTCTCCAGCGAAGAGCCGCCGTCGGCGGGTATCTCCAGCAGCCGGCGGATGTCGGCCACGGCCGGCTCCACGATCCGCTCAAACAGAGCTTCCTTTCCCGGGAAATAGGCGTAAATATTGCCGGGCGTGACCCCGGCCTTCTGGGCGATGCGGCGCATGGAGCTCTCCTGAAAGCCCTTCTCCAGGAATTCCTCCCGGGCGGCCTGGAGAATCCGCTGCCGAACCTCCTCCTTGAGAATCTGCATGCAGCAGTCCCCTTTCAATTTTAAACAGGCATTCATTTTTCACTGCTTTTATTATAAAACAGCGGCCCCCACCCGTCAAGGGAAGGAGCCGCTCCGTTCCTGAAATTACAGGAAACAAATTGTGAATTTTCCGATGTGGAGGTTGGAAAGTGCCTTCGCTTATTTCCA
>JAQXNQ010000078.1 GCA_029098085.1 Oscillospiraceae bacterium | reverse complement strand
CAGATCGAAATGTTGATCAATAAGGAAATTCTGGCCTGCCTGCCCGTTCAGAACTACGAGTGCCCCATCGATGAAGCCCGTCAGAAGGGCGCCATGGCCCTCTTCTCCGAGAAATACGGCGACATCGTCCGGGTGGTGGAGATCGGCGATTACTCGATGGAGCTCTGCGGCGGCACTCATGTGAAGAACACCGGCGAGCTGGGTCTGTTCAAGATCGTCTCCGAGAGCTCGGTGGCCGCCGGCGTCAGAAGAATCGAAGCCGTCACCGGCACCCAGTTCCTGCGGATGGTCAACGAGATGCGCAGCACCCTGAACGAAGCGGCCGCTCTGGTCAAGGCCATTCCCTCCGACCTGCCCCAGAAGCTCACTGCCCTCAATGCTGAGCTGAAGGATCGGGATCGGGAAATCGCCATGCTGCAGAGCAAGCTGGCTTCCGGCCAGATCGACGAGATCCGCAAGAACGCCCGCCGCATCAAGGGCGTGGCTGTTGTCAACGCCAGCATCAGCGGCACTCCTGTGGAAAACCTGCGCCTGATGGGCGACAAGCTGCGGGACATCGATCCCTGCTCCTGCGTGCTGCTCTGCGGCGGCAGTCAGGAAAAGCCCTCCTTCATCTGTATGGTGGGCCCCGAAGCGGTCAAGAAGGGCGTTCATGCCGGCAAGATTATCAAAGAAGTCTGCCAGAAGACCGGCGGCAAGGGCGGCGGACGTCCTGACTCCGCTCAGGGCGGCGTCGGCGATCCCTTCATGGTGGACGAAGCCATGGCGCTCTTTGACAGCCTGGTGGAATCCATGGTAAAATAAAGGAAAACAGGCGGGCAGGGCTCCGGCCCTGCCCCATCCGGAAAGGAGCGATTTAAGTGAGCGATTGCCTTTTCTGCAAAATCATCGCCGGGGAAATCCCCAGCAAAAAGGTCTACGAGGACGACCTCTGCTACGCCTTCTATGACATCGATCCTCAGGCGCCTACCCATTTTCTGGTGGTGCCCAAGGCTCATCTGTCCGGCCCTGACGCTGTCACCGATGAAAACAGCGCCGTTGTGGGACACATCTATGCCGTCATCGCCCGGCTCAGCAAGGAGCTGGGGCTGGAAAACGGCTACCGGGTGGTGGCCAACTGCGGCAAGGACGGCGGACAGACCGTCGGCCATCTGCATTTCCATGTCCTGGCGGGAAGGTCGCTGGCTTGGCCTCCGGGATAAAAAATCGAAGATTTTTTATCCCGCCGCACCATTGTTCCAATGGCGCAGGTGGTTCCGTGACTGCTCCGCAGTCAGGCTTCCGCCGGGATGAACCGCGATTTTGTTTATCCTGCCGCACCATTGTTCGTCAGCGGCTGCAGCCCTCCGGCTGATCATCTGTCATTCACTGCGTTTCTCTGATTCAAAGGAGTTTTGATTATGCAGTACTATACTCTGAAGGTTGCCGGCCTGACCCGGCAGCTGCCCCTCTGCGCTGTCAGCGACAAGCTGGACATCGCCGCCTTTATCATGTTCTCCGATGTGGAGCTGACCAAGGCCTGCGCCAGCGAGCTGATCCGCAAGATTCCGCCCTGCGATGTGCTGCTCACAGCCGAGTCCAAGGGCATTCCCCTGGCCTATGAGACGGCCCGCCAGATGGGTATCAACTATGTGGTGGCCCGCAAGGGCATCAAGGTCTACACCATCGATCCCATTGAGGTCAACGTCAACTCCATCACCACCCAGAACCCCCAGAAGCTGTATCTGGGCCGGGATGATGTGGAGCTGCTCCGGGGCAAGCGGGTTCTGATTGTGGACGATGTCATCAGCACCGGCGACTCGCTCCATGCGCTGGATGTGCTGGTGGAAAAGGCCGGCGGAAAGATCGTCGGACAGGCCGCTGTGCTGGCCGAGGGCGATGCAGCCGAGCGGAAGGACATCATCTTCCTGGAAAAGCTGCCCCTCTTCTTCAAATAATCAGGCAGCCAAAGGGCAGGGCGTACAGCCCCGCTCTTTTTGTTTCCGCATACAATATGAAAGGGATGAATAGAATGAAAAAGCGGCTTTCCGCCCTTCTGCTCTGCGCCGTCATGAGCTGCGGCGTATTCTGCAGCGCACAGCCGGTCTCCGCCGGCTGGAACGCCTGCTGGCGGTACGAAGAAAACGGCGCTGCGGTCCGCAGCTGCTGGAAAAAGATCTCGGGCAGCTGGTACTATTTTGACGGGGATGGTATCATGGCAGCAGGCTGGATCAAAACCGGCGGCAGCTGGTATTACTGCGGCAGGGACGGCCGCATGCAGACCGGCTGGCTGACCCTGGACAGCGGCACCTATTACCTGCAGCCCTCCGGCGCCATAGCGGAAAACTGCACCCTGACCATTGACGGAGAGAGCTGCCGCTTTTCCGCCTCCGGACGGCTGATCAAGGGCGACGCCGACGCCTGGTACATGACGCTGGTCAACCCCACCCATCCGATTCCTGACAATTTCACCGTGGAAACGGTGGATGTCCACGGCAAGCCCTTTGACGTCCGGGCAGCAGACGCTCTGAACCGGCTCTTTGCCGATGCCAAAGCGGCCGGATATCCGCTGCTGATGGTGTCCGGCTACCGGACGGTGCCCTATCAGGAGAATCTGTTCCGGCGCAGCGTCCAGCAGCGGATCAACCGGGGCATGAGCCGGGCCGCCGCCGAGGCGGAGACCGCTCTGTATGTGGCCAAAGCCGGCTACAGTGAGCATAATCTGGGCCTTGCCGCCGACATCGTCAGCAGCGACTGGTACAGCAAAAATTCCGGACTGGAATCCTGGTTTGACCAGACTCCCCACTATCAATGGCTGTCCGAAAACGCCTGGAAATACGGCTTTATCCTCCGCTATCCCAAGGATAAGACCGATATCACCGGCATCGGCTATGAGCCCTGGCACTACCGCTATGTGGGCGTGGAGGCCGCCAAGATCATCTATGACGAGGGTCTTACCTTTGAAGAATACTGGGAAAAGTACCTGACC
>JAQXNQ010000077.1 GCA_029098085.1 Oscillospiraceae bacterium | reverse complement strand
AATGCCGTAGTAATAAACCGTATCGCCGACGGCGAAGGAGAAATTCACGTTCAGTACAAAGGTCACCAGGCTGATCAGCTGGCCTGAAAAAGAAAGCACCAGGAAGGTATGTCCGAACCGAAGCAGCTCCTTCTTCACCTGCCCGCACAGCCGCTTGGGCTCATAGGCGTACATGACCAGCATATTGACCACCAGATAGCCCAGCATGGCCAGATTCCGGGCGAAATTCTCTTCCCGGTTGAGCAGAGTCGTGATGCCGTAGCCGATCAGGAACAGGTAAAGAAGCAGCCGGTACCGGTTGACCAGAAAGAGCCGCTCGGTAAACAGATCCTTCACCAGAATCAGCACCGCCCAGATGATCGTAAGCTTCACAAAGGGACCCACAATGGGATTCAAAAAGGCGCAGGTGCGCAGGGTGACCATCACCAGCACCACCAGCCGGAACAGGTCGTGATTGAGCAGCAGCTCGATGCCCCTGCTCAAAGCGTTTTTCACCTTCATCAGTCGGTTTGCTCCTTTCCGCCGGAGGGGCCGGCAGCGATCCCCAGACCGCTCAGATACCGCTTTTCCATGGCTCGGGCCTGCGCCGCAGCTTCAAAGCCCGCTGCGGCCAGCTCACCCTTATGGGAGCGGCGGGGCGTACCCATGACGGACAGCAGCTTCTTCGCCAGCGCCTCCTTGTCCTCTGACAGGGAGAAAAAGTGCACCAGCGGGCTGACATCCAGCTCGGTGGGAGCCGTGTCCGATACAAAACAGGGAAGACCGGTACTCAGGGCTTCAATGACCACCAGACCAAGCCCCTCCTTCAGGGAGGGCAGCACAAAGCAGTCCATGGCCCGCAGAGCATTCTCCGGATCCGGGATGTTGCCCGTAAAAATTGTCTCCTCCGCGATGCCCAGCTCCTGCGCCTTCTGCTTCAGGGCAGCCTCATCGGGGCCGTCGCCGCAGAGCATCAGCCGGCAAAGGGGCGTTTTTTCCTTCAGGCGGGCAAATACCTCCATCAGAAAGGTCTGATTCTTAATGGGAACCAGCCGTCCCACATGGCCCACCACAAAGCAGCCGTCCAGCCCCAGCGCCGTGCGCAGCTCCCGGCGCTTGTCCGCGTCAAAGCTGAAGCGGTCCAGGTCGATGGCGTTGGGCACATAATCAAAGGGCTTTTCCATGAACAGATACCGGCCCGCGGCCTGAGAACAGGCCAGCCGCTGCACCGGAAGCGCCGCCAGCTTTTTTAGATTGGCCCGGTGGAGCAGCCGGGCCGGCGTTCCGCCCTCCACACTGGCGCTGTGACTGTGAGCCAGCACCAGCGGCACACCAGCCTTCACCGCCTCTTCCAGCGGAACGATGTTGCTGGCGCTGCCCAGATGAATATGGCAGACGTCGTATCCGTCCTTCAGCACCTGCCGGATGGCCTTGCGGTGCGCCAGCGGCTGGCGGGTGCGGGAAGGAATCGCCACGATTTTACCGCCGTTTTTCAGAATTTCCTTTTCATAAAAGGGATGCGGGACATTGGAAAGAAAGGTCACCTGGAATTTTCCCGGATCCAGCAGCGAGGCCAGCCGCACCGCATAGGTGGAAAGACCGCCGTTTCCCCTGCCGATGACCCCCATCAGCACATTGATTTTTCTCATCGTCATTTATCCTTCGAAAAAAGATCCTGTTTGATTTTGGTGGTGGAGATTTCGGGGGTTCTGGGCAGATAGACCACCTCGCACTGCTCCTTGAGGAAATCAAACTTTCCCTTCCAGTCATCGCCCATGACAAACACATCCACCTTGAATTCCCGGACGTCCTCGGTCTTCTGCTCCCAGCAGGTCTCGGGGATAACCAGATCCACATAGCGGATGGACTCCAGCAGCGCCTTGCGCTCCTCGTAGGAGAAATAGCACTCCTTGCCCTTGCCGCGGTTGAACTCGTCGGTGGACAGGGCCACAATCAGGTAATCGCCCATCGCTCTGGCGCGGCGCAGCAGGTTGATGTGGCCGTAGTGAAGAAGGTCGAAGGTTCCGTAGGTAATCACTTTGCGCATGATGTTCATCCTTTCGTTTTGGAAAGCCCCAGCATGGAAAGCAGCCGGGCCGCGTTTTCGCCGTCCTGATACGCGTTGACCAGATCGTTGACCCGGTGCCGTTCCTCCCGGTATCCGTCATCGCCGTCGGCGGCTTTTCCAGCAAAGGTGCGGAAGCCGGCATAGTCGCTGATCTTCATGCCGGGCATCAGGGAGAAGGGATCCTCCACCACAAAGCCCCGGCTTCCGCCGTAAGCGTCCAGATCGTCGCAAGTAAAGCCGATGGGCCGATCCAGCAGCAGATAATCAAAATAAATGGAGGAATAGTCGGTGACCAGCGCATCCGCCCGGGCCACCAGCTCATACAGAGGAAGAGCGCACCGCTTCAGATCGTCGTTGGTCAGCAGGCGGATGTTGGAGAAGGACACCGGCGTGATGTCGCTGAGCTTCTGCATAGGGTGCAGCTTGATGGCCATCAGCATCCCCTGTTCCTGCAGAAAGCGGTTAAACTCCTCCAGCTGGGATAGCTCGCCGAAGATGGGCAGACCGGTGCCCGTGGCCAGGCCGCCGTCCTGGATGTAATCGTTATAGGAGGTGCG
>JAQXNQ010000076.1 GCA_029098085.1 Oscillospiraceae bacterium | reverse complement strand
AGACGCACACTCTCTCCCGGTAACGGCGGACTGACCGGCGGGCCATTTCCTGCCCGCAGCTGTACCGGCGCCTTCCGCTTTGCCCGCCCGCGAGGATTTTCACCAGCCATCCTCTCTCTGCATGCAGCGCAGCAGCGTACTTTTCCGGTATCATCGCTGTTCTTTATAACTCTAGCATATCTTTCCGGTTTTGTCAAGCGGAAAAAGCGTGTTTGACTCATGCAGAGCGAGGCTGAAATAATTCACATATACTATTGATTTTATTTACACTATATGGTATAACTATCATATGCAGCTAGTGATGCTTACTTCTTTTTTGGTGTAGAGTATCACAGTACGCATAAAATCGGATGCAGCTAGCGGCGCTTACTTCTTTTGGCTTTGAAGTGCCGCAATTGGCATCCAATCCCGCAGATAGCTAGTTGGGTTTACTTCATGTCTATTCTGTTGGCGGAAGTTGGGGGTTCGAGTCCCTCCGGCGTCTTCACATGACGTCGTAGTTCAATAGGTAGAACGCCGCAATGAATCCAATGATTTCATCTGCCCCCTTTGGGAGGAAGGCTTTATGAACGCCATCTTTACAAATTACCTTTTCAGCAAGCATTATTTTGTCAGCCGCTGCAGCAGCAAGGATGCTTCCTTTGAGACGCTGTTTTCGCTGGCAAATCTGTTCAATATCCGGATTGTATCCGGTCAGGCTTTGGCAGAGCCGGAAATGATTCACACTGCGGAAGCGTGCCTTGGGAATCATGTCCCGGAGCCTTTTTATCGTGGCTTTCCCCAGTCCGTTCGGGCGCTGTCCAGGGAGGAGCTGCTGTTTGACCAGCTTGTGCACTATTACCAGAGTTATGTCTGCGGCGATTTTTCTCAGGCTGGCCACTCTCTGTTTGAAGAATCCTTCGAACGTCTGGCATTTCGGGAAACGGAACAGATCAAGGACTTTTCCATTCTGACTGAGGCTGAGGCTATAGACCAGCTCGCCCTCATCGTCAATGATCTGCTGTCAGGCACCCGTCCATTGAGTGAAGCGCAGTATGAGCTGGTATTGTCCTATATTCAGGAATATCAATACCAGATTCCCTGCTGTGCCTCCAAGGATACTGCCGTCCAGCTGCTTTTGGATACCCGCAATCCTTCCTTCGCCGCGTTTTTGCAGCTTTCCGACGTGATCCGAATTTTGGATCATCTGTGCTACGAAACTTACGGCAATGAGAATCTGAAGAAGCTGAATCTGAAGAATCAGGATCGGAAGTTCCTGACCCGGATCATGAATACCATCTTCCAGGAAGGTCAGTGCAATGTAACCGACTGTTTCGAAAAGAAGAAGATCTGGGCCGGTTTGCTGCATCACATTCACTACCAGCCCATCAATGAAACTGCGGAGCAGTTTGTCGCGGCAATGAGGGGTCGGGAAAACCATTCAGTCTACTCGGAATTTGAAAAGCGTATGGGGCAGAGCGACATTCAGGGCGCTGTCAGGGCACTTCGCCGGGGAAAGGGCTCCGGTGCCCTGCTGCGGAAGCTGAACTACATCTTAAGCCGGTGCGAAACGGAAGAGGATGTGGACGCTGTTCTTCAGAACATTCAGACGGACAACCCCTTGATCCTGATCCAGCTGATATTGGATTTCTCTGCTCAGCCCGAAATCGGCAATACCCGAACCTTTAAGTTCACCAAGCACAACCTTCTCAGGGTTCACAACGAATCGAAGGAGGAGGCTGCCCGGCGCAAGTCTCAGGTGCCTGTGGCTGTTCGCCAACTGGTTGCTCCGCTTCTGTGGAAGAATTTGGAGCAGGTCTATCACGGCAGATTGGGTAAGGTCTTCATTGATCCGAAGATGGCACGTATTTCGGTTCCGCTGCAGGAAACCACCGCTTCCGGCGGCTATGGTGTGCTTTCCAGGGGTTCCCGGATTCCTATCGTTGCCGACAGAAAGATTCGCTGCTTTACCTACTGGGAGAAGGTAAACGACATTGACCTGAGCGTGATTGCTCTGACAAAAGAAGGCAGGCAGATAGAATTCTCCTGGCGCAGTATGTATGGCCGTCAGTCGGGCGCCATTACCTACTCCGGCGATCAGACCAGCGGCTACAAGGGTGGCTCGGAATACTTCGATGTGGATGTGGAAGCCTTTCAGGAGGAATATCCCATGGCAGAATATCTGGTGTTCTGCAACAATGTTTATTCCGGCACGCCCTTCAGTCGGTGTCTTTGTAAGGCAGGCTATATGGATCGGGATGTGCTGGATTCCGGTCAGATTTTTGAACCAAAGACCGTCGCCACTTCGTTCCAGATTACCTGCGACAGCACCTTTGCCTATCTGTTCGGTGTAGACCTGAACACGAAGGAACTGGTGTGGCTGAATACCGGTCGAGACAGCAAAGCCCGGGTAGCAGGGGCCTCCTCTTTGGAATTTTTGAGGCCGTATTTTAATTCCACTGCAATCATGAATGTCCATAAGCTGTTCTCCATGCTTGCAACGGAGGTAGTACCGGAGCCCGAGGAAGCGGATGTGGTGGTCAGCGATGAAAACGTCTCTGTAAAGGAGGGCGCGGAGATGATTCACAGCTATGACACCGAGCGAATGCTTGCACTGATGAATGCTCAATCTTAAAGAAAAGAGCGCGTTGCAGAATGAAATATTCTGTGACGCGCTTTTTTCAGGCGTAGCGGGAGGAAATGGAAGTGCCCACGTTCACACACAAAGTCCGGGAAGGCCAAATTCCCGGTTCCGATTGCGTGCCGCCGGGAAGTATGGTACAATGAGGACAGATGATTTGATCAGCCACAGGATGCCGGAGCACCGGCCCTGTTTCAGGAGGAACTCCGATGAAGAAAGATTTCCGTTCATCCCCCGAATCGTCCGGGAAATTTTACGAGGGGCTGCAGCCCCGGAAGCGCGCGCTCCCCGCAGAGGAAGAGGAGTCTCCCCGCAATCGGGAGGACATCTGCCCCATTTACAGAAA
>JAQXNQ010000075.1 GCA_029098085.1 Oscillospiraceae bacterium | reverse complement strand
GGCGCGGAGGAGCAGGATTTCGCGCTCTGCGGAAGGTTTGACCGAAGGTCATACCGAGGCGACACGGGCTCTGCCAGACTAAGGCCGAAGGCCGTGTCGAGGACTCGCGATTTTTTGGCTTTCCGCTTGCGGAAAGCGAAGGAAACTCGAGTAAAACTTTAAATGTCTTGGCAGTCTAACGATAGAAAATCCCTTATTTGTGAAAGCTGTCAATTGTGTCCGCCTTTATCGACACGCTGGACCGTTGCCCTCAGGGACAGCGGTTATTTTTTTGCAGCATCCGCTTTTGATCTTCTCTTCCTTCTTTCACCATTCTGTGCTATACTATCCTTCAGGAGGCGATTGTATGAACAACCAGCATCAGGGGGCGTCCTGCATCGGCATTCTCGCCCATGTGGACGCCGGCAAGACCACCCTGTCGGAGCAGCTGCTGTTTCAGAGCGGCGCCATCCGCTCCGCCGGACGGGTGGATCATCAGAGTGCCTTCATGGACTGGGACGAGCTGGAGCGGCAGCGGGGCATCACCATCTACACCGGCGCGGCCCCCTTCGACTGGCACGGCCGGCGCTTTTTCCTGCTGGATACCCCCGGCCACAGCGACTTTTCCGGGGAGATGCAGCGGGCGCTGCGGGTGCTGGACTGCGCCGTGCTGGTGGTGGATGCGGTGAAGGGCATCCAGAGCCATACCGCCGCCATCTGGCGGCTGCTGCGGGAGGAGCGGATTCCCACCCTGATTTTCCTCAACAAAACCGACCAGCCCGGCGCCGACCCGAAGAGGGTCACCGCTTCGCTGCGGCAGCGGTGGGAGATGCCCTGTATTCCGTGGGGAGACAGTCCCGCCTGCTGGGCCGAGGAGCTTGCCATGCTGGACGACGGCCTGACCGAGCGGTATCTGGAGCGGTTTGACCCGGCGGACGAAGCCGAGCTGACCTTCTGGCGGGCGGAAGCGGCCCGCCGGTTTGGAGAGCAGGCGTTTCTTCCGGTGCTGCAGGGGGCGGCTCTGAAGGGCGAGGGAGTAGGAGAGCTTCTGGACGCCCTGGCTCTGCTGGCTCCGCAGCTGGCTGCGGGCGGGGACTTTTTGGGGCAGGTGTACCGGATTGTCCACGACAGGCAGGGTCGGCGGATGGCCTGCATCAAGGTGCTCAGCGGCGTGCTGACGGCCAAAGCCCCCTTTGCGGTGCCGGAAACCGACGAGACCGGGGCCTTTCTTCAGGAGCGGGCGGAGGAGCTGCGGCGGCCGGTGGGAGGAAAATCCCAGCCGGTCAGCGAGGTGTACCCCGGTGAGCTCTGTCTGGCGGCGGGACTGAAGGAAGCGGTCACCGGCGACCGGATCGGCGAAGCCCCCAGGCGGGCAGGGGAGTGGGCGATTCAGCCGCTGCTGGCGGCGGAGGTGTGTCCCGTGGACGGACTGCCGCAGCAGAAGCTCCTTTCCCAGCTGCGGCTGCTGGAGGACGAGGATCCGCTGCTGTCGGTGGAGTGGGAGGAGCATCTGAGCCAGATCAGCCTTCGGGTCATGGGCAGATTGCAGCTGGATGTGCTGCGGGAGACCCTGCTTCGCCGGTTCGGCAGCGAGGTGACCTTCGGGCGGCCCCGGGTGCTCTACCGGGAGACCCTCACCGGGCCGGTTCACGGCTGCGGCCACTTTGAGCCCCTGCGCCATTACGCTGAGGTACACCTGCGGCTGGAGCCGGGGGAGCGGGGCAGCGGCATCGTCTTTGACAGCGCCTGCTTGCTGAACGATCTGAGCCGGAACTGGCAGAACCTGATCCGCACCCATGTGCTGGAAAAGGAGCACCGGGGCGTCCTGACCGGCATGCCGGTCACCGATCTGCGAATCACGCTGCTGGCCG
Source organism: Oscillospiraceae bacterium (assembly GCA_029098085.1). GTDB lineage: Bacteria > Bacillota > Clostridia > Oscillospirales > Ruminococcaceae > Faecivivens. The sequence goes on along the minus strand of JAQXNQ010000075.1, from coordinate 1,049 downwards.
GTCGTGCGCACCTGAAGCACACCGAGGGCGGCGACTTCCGGGAGGCCACCTACCGGGCGATCCGGCATGGGCTGATGAAGGCCCGGGAGGCTGGAATGTGCCTGCTGCTGGAGCCCTGGTACGGCTTTCGGATGGAGCTTCCGGCGTCGCTGGCCGGGCGGGCTCTGTCCGATCTGGAGCAGATGAAGGGGGAGGTCGCGGCCACCGAGCCCCTGGGCGACCTGACCCGGATCAGCGGCGCCGCTCCCGCCGCCGGGATGATGGACTACCCGGATGCCTTCACCTCCTTCACCCGGGGAAAGGGGACGCTGGAGCTGTGGTTCGGCGGCTACCGTCCCTGCCGGGACACCGACGCGGTGGTGGAGGCTATCGGCTACCAGCCCGAGCGGGATCTGGATAATCCGCCCGGTTCGGTCTTCTGCTCCCACGGCGCTGGCTTCACCGTCAGCTGGCGGGAGGCGGAGGGAATGATGCATTTGAGGGTGGAACGGTAAGAGATTTTCCCGCACCGGCAGGACATGTGGGGAAAGCAATTTTATCTGACATTTTTATGGTATAACATATTCAGGCGTACCAAAAAACGGTAGCGGTTCATTTCAAAGTAGGAAGCATTTCCTGCTTTCAGGCTGTCGAAAAAGTGGTTTGCAGGAAAAAGTTGCACAAAAGGGGTAACGTGTATGCCCGCTGGAAGCGGGCATGGCTTTGTCTAGTTAGTGTCTTGCGGCTCTACGTCGCTTTCCCCTGAAGGGGAAAGCTGCAAGAACCCTTCGCGGCCAAGATGACGGCCGCGCTTTTCTGCGCTGCGCTCCGAAAAGACAGGCTTCTTGCGCGTGAGTGCTCTTTCTCTGCGTGGGTAATTCGCGAAGGGGCGCGGAGGAGCAGGATTTCGCCCTCTGCGGAGGGCGACCGGGCGCTGCCCTGGACCTGCAAGGAGCAAGCCCCTTGACCCATAATCCTTGGCAAAGGTCGATAGGTGATACCAGTCCGAGAGAAGGCCATAAGGACTTCTCTCAGCTTTCGCGCGAGCGAAAGCGATGGAACTTTATTTG
>JAQXNQ010000074.1 GCA_029098085.1 Oscillospiraceae bacterium | reverse complement strand
TGGCTGATCTGGGCTCTGCTGCAGACACCGTTGCGCCTCAGGTATTTGATGATGGAAGACCGGTTGACACTGGCGATGTCTTCAAAGTTCTTGCCCAGACTGCTTGTGGTATTTTCCTTCATAGTGCTGACTTCATTTCCTCGCTATAGACTTGATAAATATTGTACAACTCCCGCTTTGAAAAATCAAGTGCACAAATTGATTTTATCATTTTCCGTTTTTCATATAAATGGCTGAAACGAGCACGCCCTGCTGCCCGTCTGCGGCTGTTTCTCTGTACCGCAGACTGCAGGGCATGCCCGTTTCCAATCCCCGCCGGCCTGGAGCTGATGGCCGGCGGGATCAGGTCTGGCTTTGCCTGACGGGATTGCGCGGGGGAAGAATTACTGGTTGACGCGGTCGTAAGCCGTCTGGAAGATGGAGACGAGTTCTTCCACGCCTGCAGCCTTCAGTTCTTCCTTGTAGGCATTCCACTCCGCATCGGAGGTGCCGTTCTTGACGGAATTGGCAACATACCGGTCGACAATGTCAGAGATAACAGGCTGGATCTGAGCCAGGCGCTGGTTCTCTTCCAGGGTCATCAGCATCTTGGGAACGTTGGTGCCACGGGCAAGCTGCTCTTCCTTACCGTTGACATACTGGCCTTGCAGCAGGGTCACCGCATCGTAGGTGTACTGGCAGACGGTGTCATAGTACTCGTCCAGAACAATCATGGAACCGCGGGCGGGCGTGGTGTTGGTACGCATTTCGCCGAAGGAGGTGTAAGGAGCAACGGGGATGATGTCTCCTCTTTCATCGAGGTTGAAGCAGAGCATGCCGTTCTCGTCTTCATAGTAGTTGTAGCCGACAGCGCCCCAGTTGGACTGTACAGACAGGGAAGGATCGGAGATCAGGTACTCAACGAAGCAGGCGATGACTTCCGGATACTTGCAGGCGGTGGTGATGGTGGTGTTGGAGGTATCCTGCATCTCGGAGAAGTTCAGGGGGAAACCGGAGAGACCGGCTTCGCCAGTCAGCTGCGGGATGGGAGCGTACTCGTGACGGACATCGTTGTTGGTGATCTGCATGTCGGTCCAGCAGCCCAGCACACCGGCCTTGGCAACGTCCTGGATCAGCTCGTTGTTGGTGTAGTTGGTGGTGGTGGTCGCCTCGAAGCAGTCCACATTCAGCAGGCCGTCGGCATACAGCTGATGGAAGTAGTCTGCGGTCTTGCGGATGGACTCTTCCCAGCCGGTGAAGGTGATCTTGCCGTCGATGACAGCCAGATGATCAGCGGTATAGTTGCCGTAGCAGTAGCTGTCGGCCTGACCGAAGCAGCCGGTAAAGCGGTAGAACATATTGTAGGAGCCGAAGGTATCGATCTCTTCAGGGCCGAACATGGTCAGAACGGGGATCTCGTCCGCTTCGCCGTTGCCGTTCAGGTCGCCGGCTTCCTTGAAGGCGTAGATCACATCGGTGAACTCGTCCACGGTGGTGGGCATATCCATGCCGACCGCATCCAGCCAGTTCTGGTTGATCAGCAGAGGGCCGGAGGTCATAACGAGGCCCTTCATCTGCTCAATGTAGGGGAAGCCGTACTTGTGGCCGTCGGGGGTGACGATTTCTTTCTGATACTGGGGGTTGTCCTCCAGGATCTTGACGAGGGTGGGGCAATACTCGTCGATCAGGTCTTCGGTGGGGATGAAGACATCCTGGTCGGAGTACTGAACCGCATACTGGCCGGACAGACCGCCGGGGAAGTTCCAGAAAGCGTCGGGCAGATCGTCGCCGGAGGTCAGCATCAGGGACAGCTTTTCGGCAGCGGAGTCGGAGGACATGACCTTCCAGTCGAATTCGATGCCGGTGTCTTCCTTCCAGCGCTGCACCATGGCCAAATCCTTGACTTCAACCGTTCTAGCTGCGTCGTTGATGATCTGCATGGTGAGCTTGCCGCCGTTGGCCTTCTCAAATGCGGCCACATCCTTGATGATCGGCAGGGTGCCGTCCAGATTGAGGTATTCCGCGCCGACGGCTGCAGAGCCGCCATTGCCGCCGTTGCCGCCAGTGCTGCCGCCGCAGCCGGTCAGAGCAACGGATGCGAGCATCGAAACGATCAGTGCCAGTGCAAGATTCTTTTTCATAAGAAATACCCTTTCTTTTATGAATTTCGCCCGCTGCGGGCGATTATATACGGCCGGAGAAATTTCCGGACATCGCGCCTGTGACAATCGGGAACAGGAGGTCCTGCCGGTGCCCCGCGCCCGGAGAGCCGGGACACCGGCAGAAGAAAAAGGGATCAGCCTTTTACAGCGCCGATCATGACGCCCTTGGCAAAGTATTTCTGCACGAAGGGGTACACAATGACCAGCGGGAAGGCGGCCAGCGTCACGATAACGTACTTGAGCTGGTCGACCAGCTTCTGCTTTTCAACCATTTCAGAGGCGGACGCACCCTGCAGCAGCTGGTTGGACAGAACGAGGTTGCGCAGCACCACCTGCAGCGGCATCTTGTGCTCGTCCTGCATGAACATGATGGCGTTGAAGTAGATGTTCCACATGGAGGTGGCGTAGAACAGCACCATAACCGCGATGATGGTGGTGGAAAGCGGAAGGGCAATCCGGAAGAAGAAGCCGAAGTCGGAGCAGCCGTCCAGCTTGGAGGCCTCCAGCAGCTCATTGGGCAGGCTGGATTCAAAGAAGGAGCGGCAGACGATCAGGTTGTAAACCGATACGCCGATGGGCAGCACCAGTGCCCAGATGGAATCGTAAATGCCGAGTCCCTTGACGGTCAGGTACATGGGGATCATGCCGCCGTTGAAGAACATCGTAAAGGTAAACAGGAACATCAGCGGACGCCGGCCGGCCATGTCCTTTCTGGAGAGGGCGTAAGCACCGGGGACGGTCGTGCAGAGGGCGACGAGGATGTACACGATGGTGTAGACAAAGGAATTGCGGTAGCCGGTCCAGATCATCGGATAGTCAAAGGCTTCCTTGTAGCCGCCGGCGTAGAATTTGGTCGGGATCAGCAGGAACTTGCCGCTGTTGACAACAACAGGATCGGTGACGGAAGCGATGATCGTATACCAGAGCGGATACACGATGACAATGCTGATGAGAATCATCAGAACCAGGTTGAACGCATTGAAGACGCGGTCGCCGGCAGATTCCTTACAGCCGACGATACCGGAAGTTTTTTCACTCATGTTCGTTTCCTCCTTCCTTTAGAAGATGCTGACGCCGGCAAATTTCTTGGAAACGGCGTTTGCGCAGACCAGAATGATGAAGTTGACCACCGAGTTGAACAGGCCTACTGCCGTAGCGAAGCTGTACTGGGCGCTCTGCAGGCCGACCTTGTACACATAGGTGGAAATGATCTCGGAAACGGAGGAGTTCAGGGGCTGCTGCATCAGGAAGGCCTTTTCGTAGCCCAGGCTCATGACGTTGCCGATGGCGAGGATCAGCATCAGGATGACGGTCGGCATGATCAGCGGGATGTCAATGTAGATGATCCGCTGCAGCTTGGTCGCGCCGTCGATGACGGCCGCTTCATAATAGTCGCCGGAGATGCCGGTCAGGGCTGCGATGTACACGATGGCGTTGAAGCCCATGGTCTGCCAGATGGTAGAGCCGATATACATCGTGCGGAAATACTCTGCATCCTAAATAAACGACTGGATGCTTCCGCCCAGAGAAACAATCGCATTGTTGACAATGCCGTTGGCGGAGAACAGCATGTTCATGATACAGACGAGAATAACGTTGGAAAGGAAATAGGGCGCGTAGGAAATGGTCTGGACGACCTTGCGGGTTTTGTCGCTCCGCAGCTGGTTCAGCAGCAGGGCGAAGATAATCGGGATCGGGAAGGAGATCACCAACTGCTCCAGACTCAGGACGATCGTGTTCTTGATGGCCGTTACCGCAATGCTGGTGCTGAAAAACTGTTGGAAGTATTTCAGCAGCGGATCGGCCCAGGGGCTTGCCAGGATGCCGGAACGCATTTTGAAATCCTTGAACGCAATGATGACGCCGTACATGGGGTAGTACGCAAACAGAATCAGCCAGATCAGTGCGGGCAAAAGCAGCACATACAGCTGCCAGGAGGAAAGGACATGGGCAAGTGTCCCTTTCACGCCCGTCTTCGTCTTAACCTTTGCCATAGACTTCAGCTCCAATCATAAATTTTTCCCCGAAGGAGTTTCCCGCCCTCCGGGCCGCGGGCTTCCTGCCTTATCACCACGCCTTGCTCCAATTTATTTTGAGTCGGACATGCATTGCGGCTGAACCAGCCGCCCGGTCTTATTGCACAACTTTGTTTTACATAACCGTGTTTACGAAATGATCATACCATGCAGTGTGCTCTTTGTCAACAACTATTTCTCAAGTTTTACGTTTTGATGTATAAATGTGAGCCTCATTTGTGCAAAAATACCTCGTGTCGTCCTTTTTCGCGTTCTATGACAATAAATTTCAGGAAAATATGTGCTTTTTGCCAGTTTACAAACGCATATTAAGAGTGTTATTATTTACTCAGTTACATCATACGAACAGATATAGGCGCTGATCCGAAAGCGTTTGTCCGCCGGAAGTTCCGGTTACAGCGCATTTTGGATTCCTGCAGACTGTATCTGAAGAGTAATGACTAAACATAGTTAATGTTAAAGCGCTGGAATTTCGTTTCTACGAAGGAAAGGAGCATCTCTCATGAGTACAAATGGTATCCGCAATTTCCGCCCTGAGCTGCACTATACGCCGGAAAGCAACTGGATCAACGATCCCAACGGTCTGGTCTATGAAAACGGAAACTATCATCTGTTTGCTCAGTATAACCCCGATGCCGCTCACTGGGGCCCCATGCACTGGGCTCACGCGGTCAGCCGGGATCTGATCCACTGGCAGCACCTCCCCATCGCTCTCTATCCGGACGAGCTGGGGACGATCTTCTCCGGCAGCGCCGTATACGACAGCAAACACACCTCCGGCTTCGGCAAAGACGGCAAGGCGCCCATCGTCGCCGTCTTCACCCACCATCATCACGAGGAAGGCACCGACCATGCCCAGGATTACGAGCAGCAGAGCATCGCCTGGAGCACCGACGGCGTGCACTTTGAAAAATATGAAGGAAATCCCGTCCTGCCCAGCCGCGCACGGGACTTCCGCGACCCCAAGGTTTTCCGCAACACCGTCAAAAACTGCTGGGGACTGGTGCTGGCGGCAGGCGACCGGGTTCATTTCTACGCTTCCAAAGACCTGAAGAACTGGGAAAAGACCGGCGAATTCGGCCCGGAGGGGAACTATTCGCAGGGTGTCTGGGAGTGCCCCGATCTGTTCCCACTGGAGGTAAACGGCGAAACCAGATGGGTGCTGCTGGTCAGCATGGGCCGCAACGAGGAGAATCACGGCGCCCGTACCCAGTACTTCATCGGCTCCTTCGACGGAGACACCTTCACCTGCGACGGCCGGTTCACCGAACCGGAATTCATCGACTGCGGCTTTGACAACTATGCCGGCGTCACCTTTGACAACGCGTCGGAGCGGATCCTGATCGGCTGGGGCATCAACTGGGTATATGCCAACGAGTCCCCCACCGGAGAATACTGCGGCGATATGACCCTGCCCCGTACCCTTTCGCTGGTCGATACCCCGAAGGGCGGTCTGCGGCTGGCAGGCGCCTCCAAAGCGGACGCGTTCTTCGGAGAAGGCGTCGCCTGTGACGGCACCCTCCCCGGCGAGGTTTTCAAGCTGACGGTCACCGGCGAAGGCCCCTGCACCGTTGCCCTCCAAAACGACGCGGGCCAGCAGTTCCTCTTCGGCGTCAACGAGCAGAACGAAGCGTTCATCGACCGCAGGGCTGCCGGTGCGAAGGATTTCAGTGAAGTATTTGCAAGCGACTGGTACTCCGTGATCTCCGCGCCCCGTTTTTATGACGGAGCATGGAAGCTGGAGCTGACCTTTGACCATTCGATTGCAGAGCTGTTTCTGGACAACGGCACCCGCATTTTCACCCAGGTGGTCTACCCCGACACGCCCTATACGGCGGTCACCGCTTCCGGAAACGCCGGCATACTGGTTCACACGCTGAAATAAAGCGCACACATAAACCGCACAAACTGAAAGAAGGCTTACCATGAGTACAAAAGGCATCCGCGACTTCCGGCCCGAGCTGCACTTCAGCCCCAAAACCGGCTGGACCAACGATCCCAACGGCCTGGTTTATGAAAACGGCCGCTACCATCTCTTCTACCAGCATAACCCGGACGATACCGTCTGGGGGCCCATGCACTGGGGCCATGCCAGCAGCGCCGATCTGCTTCACTGGGAGCATCATCCCATCGTCATGGCGCCGGATGAGCTGGGCATGATCTTCTCCGGCAGCGCTGTCTGCGACATCGAAAACACCGCCGGCTTCGGCAAGGACGGCAAGACCCCGATCGTCGCCATGTTCACCCATCATCACCACACCGAAACCGGCGACGATTACGAGCAGCAGAGCATCGCTTACAGCCTGGACGACGGCATGACCTTCACCATGTACGAAGGCAACCCCGTCATTCCCAGCCGGATGCGCGATTTCCGCGACCCCAAGGTCTTCCGCAACGAGCAGAAGGGCTGCTGGGGCATGGTGCTGGCAGCAGGCGACCGGGTTCACTTCTACGCCTCCAAGGACCTGAAGAGCTGGGAGAAGACCGGCGAGTTCGGCCCCGAAGGCAATTACTCGGAGGGCGTCTGGGAATGCCCCGACCTGTTCCCGCTGGAAGTAAGCGGCGAGACCAGATGGGTGCTGATGGTCAGCATGGGTCCCAATGAAGCCAACCACGGCGGCCGCGTCCAGTACTTCATCGGCGCCTTCGACGGCGACACCTTCACCCCGGACGGCCGGTTCACGGCTCCCGAGTTCATCGACAGCGGCTTTGATAACTACGCCGCCGTCACCTACTACAACACCGATGAGCGGATCCTCGTCGGCTGGGGCGATAACCCCGTCTATGCCGGCGATACCCCGACAAACGAATTCTGCTGCGTCATGACCGCTCCCCGCGTCCTGTCGCTGGTGGATACCCCCCTTGGCGGCGTCCGGCTGGCCGGCAGGCCGGTGACGGACAACGCCTTCGATGAAGGCACCCCCTCTGACGGAACCCTGCCCGGCGAGGTCTTCAAGCTGACTGTCACAGGCGAAGGTCCCTGCACCGTTACCCTTTCCAACGAGGCCGGCCAGCAGTTTACCTTCGGTGTCAACGAGGCCAACGAGGCCTTCATCGACCGCTCGAAGGCGGGCGCGCGGGATTTTAATCCGCTGTTCGGCAGCGACTGGTACTCGGTCATCACGGCGCCCCGCTTTTATGAGGGCGGCTGGAAGCTGGAGCTGACCTTTGACCACTCGGCAGCGGAGCTCTTTCTGGACAACGGAACCCGCGTGTTCTCTCAGGTTCTGTTCCCCGATGCGCCTTTCACGTCTGTTTCCGCAGATCACGCAGCTGAAATCCGCGTGCATGTGTTGAAATAAGGGCTTCCTGATTCACATCGGTAAAAATCGTACGCTATATAACAATATGTAGAAACAGGAGGGATTTTTTATGCCTGATATTTTGACAACCGGCGAACTGCTGATCGACTTTACCCCGGTCAAGGTGGAAGGATTCACCGGTACCATCTGCCCCAATCCCGGCGGAGCTCCCGCCAATGCGGCGGTTCAGATCGCCCGTCTGGGGGTTTCCGCGGGCTTCATCGGCAAGGTCGGAAAGGACAGCTTCGGCGCTTCCCTGCGCAAATGCCTGGAGCAGAACGGAGTGGACACCACAAACCTCGTGGAGGACGAGGAGGTCCGCACGACCCTTGCTTTTGTACATCTGGATGAAAACGGCGACCGGAGCTTCACCTTCTACCGCAATCCCGGCGCGGACACCCAGCTGCGCACCGAGGAAATCAACATGGAGCCGGTCGGGCACTGCAACATCCTCCATTTCGGCTCCCTCTCCCTGACCACCGAGCCGGGAAAGACGACGACGCTGGAGCTGGTAAAGGCCGCGAGAGCCATGGGAAAGTGCATCTCCTATGACCCGAACTGGCGTCCCGCCCTCTGGAAATCGGAGGAAAAGGGCATCGCCGCCATGAAGCTGGGGCTGGAGCTGTGCCACATCCTGAAAATTTCCCAGGAGGAACTGGCCCTCCTGACCGGCACCGACAGCATCCGCGAAGGAACGGCAAAGCTCCATGAAATGGGCATTATCCTGATTGTCGTGACTCTGGGCGCCGCCGGATGCGCCTGGTCCTACAAGGGCGAGCTGGTGCACCAGCCGACCTTTGACACCAAGGTCGTCGACACGACCGGTTCCGGCGACAGCTTCTGGGGAGCCTTCCTGGCTCAGCTGCAGAAGGGCGGCTACAACACGCCCCAGGCGCTGCAGGATATCCCCATGGAGCAGCTGACCACCTTCTGCCGGTTTGCCAACGGCGCCGGCTCGATCTGCGCCTCCCGTCCGGGCGGTATCCCCGCGCTGGCCGACGAACCGGCCATCCGGGCCTGCATGGAGCAGTACCCGCTCCTGCAGACGGGCTTTGAGCTGAACTGACCTTTATGATCTGTCCGAAGAATATGAAAATCAGCTGAAAGTCCGAAGCGACTCAAAAAAACTCCGCAGTCTTTGCTGACAACGCTCCTTCTTTGCAGACAGGCCACCCGCCAGACGGGTGTCTGCCTGCTCCGGTTGTCGAAAAGGTCAGTGCCTGTCAGCAGCTTGCGTAAACAAAGAACGGCCTTTCGTTGGATTGCCAAAGCATTTAAAGTTTTACTCGATTTTTTTCAAAAAATCGCAGGTCCAGGGCAGCGCCCTGGTCGCCCTCCGCAGAGGGCGAAATACTCCTATATGCACACAAAAAGTCAGGAAGGTATGGAAACCCTACTAAGGGGTGTCCATATGGGTGGAACCGGCTCGATGCCGGTTCCACCCATTTTTTCACGCCGCCTTTTCGTTTTGTGCAACTTTTCTTGCAAACCACTTTTTCGACAGTCTGAGGCAGACCACCCGCCAGACGGGTGGCCTGTCTGCTTTTGTGTCCGGACGGGTGCCGGAAGCCTGTGAAGCGGACGGCGGACAGCGGAAAAGCCGCTCCGTCACCTATAAAATGACCACAAACAGGTGAAAAAGGCACCTATCTGCAGCCGCCATACTCGTGTACAATATAGATGATGGCTGCTGCAGATGCAGCCGGGCCGCCGCATCCGAAGCCGGAGAAGATCCGTCAGAAACCGAAAAGGACAGCTTGAGGAGGAAACCGCATGAAATCCCTGCAAACCATTCAGAAGACCTTCCGGGTCTTTCAGATTCTCACCAAAATCGCTTTTGTTTTCAGCATCGTGGGCGCATCCATTTGCGCTGTGGGCGCGCTGTGCGCCGCAGCCTGGTACACCGGCGGCACGGTGTTCAGCCTCTTTGGCGAGCCGGTCACGATTTTTGCCAGCGGCGAGGGGCTGAACCAGATGCTGGCTGCTCTTCTTTCGGATCTGGTCTTCCTGACCGCCGATGCCATTCTGCTGGCCTTCGCCGGACAGTATTTCAAAACCGAGCAGGCCGCAGGAACGCCCTTTACGGAAGACGGCGCGAACCTCATCAGAAAGCTGGGGATCCGCTGCATCTGGATGCCCATCGTGGCAGCTGTGATCGCAGCCGTCATCGTGGTGTGTCTGGGGGCAGAAAAAGGCGGCGACATCAGCAATCTTTCCAGTGTGGCAACCGGCATCGTGCTGATTCTGGCTTCTCTGATCTTCCGCTACGGTGCGGAGCTGGAGGCAGGAAACCGCCCGCAGCTTTCTGAAGAAGCATGAGCAGGAGAAAAACGAAGGCCGGGCGGCTGGGCGTCGTTTCCATATGCGCGCTGCTCCTGGTCTTGATGGCGGTATCGATCATGGCATGTACAAACGGCAGGAGGGATCACGATACCGACGTGAACGCAGCGATGACCATCGATTTCGGAGAAAACGGGATGATCCGCAGCGGAACCGAGCATGCAACCTTTCAGGTCGAAGAGGGACAGAAGGGAATTCTTTCCTTTGATATCTCCAGAGTATCCGGCCGGCTCGACATCGATGTCTGCCGGTTGGGCAAGGAGGATGATCCGGATTATACCGGCAGGGAGCTGGACTCGGCATCGTTTGATGTGATTGTGGAGCATCCCGGCGAGTATAAGGTTTGCTTTACGGCAGCGGAATTTGTCGGCGACTACGAAATCAGCTGGAAAGCCGAGGAAAACGTAGACAATTAGCAGCGCATGGGCGAAAGGATGGCAGAGCGGTATCCAGAAACGGTGTTCTGGGAAAAAGACGGCAGCGCTGAGCGGCACAGAAAAATAAAGAACCGTATGACAAAGGGAAGCGGCGTCGGGGCCGCTTCCCCGCTCCCGTTTTTGGACTGTGCTGAAACAAAGACTGAAAATTTGTAAAAAAACACTTGACTCTCCCCTTAAGGGGAGGTGCTACAATCCTTCCTGTAAAGAAAAGCAAGGAGGATTTTGTGATGAATGAACCGGCTGTCAGCGTGAAAAGCCTGACAAAATCGTTTTCAGGCCGCAGGGTTGTGGATGACCTGTCCTTCGAGGTGCAAAGGGGCGAGGTCTTTGCCCTGCTGGGGCACAACGGAGCGGGCAAAAGCACCACCATCGACCTGATTCTGGGGCTGAAGACCCCGGATGGCGGCTCCGCAACCATTCTGGGCATGGACGCCGCCAAAAACCGAAAACGGGTGTTTGAGCGGGTAGGCGTGCAGCTGCAGCATACCCAGTATCAGTCAAACATCACCGTGGAGGAAGCATGTACCGAGTACGCCTCTTTGTATGCCAGCCCTGCGGACTATCCGAAGCTGCTGGAGGCGTTCGGACTGAGCGCGCTCAGAAATAGCCTTGTGTCCAGGCTGTCCGGCGGCGAACGGCAGAAGCTGTCCGTTGTTCTGACACTGATCGGAAAGCCGGAAATCGTCTTTCTGGATGAGCTGACCACCGGGCTGGACGTGGCGGCCAGACGGGAGGTATGGAAAACCCTGAAGCAGCTGAAGAAGCAGGGGCTCACCATTTTCCTGACCACCCATTACATGGAGGAGGCAGAGGCCCTCTGCGACCGGGTGTGCATCATCAAATCGGGCCAAAAGGTCACGGAAGGCACCATCGAGGAAGTCATCGCGGCTTCGGGACAGAAGAATCTGGAGGACGCGTATCTGTTCTTTATGGGAGAGGAGGAGCTGTTATGAAGCGATTTTGGAAGATGTACCGAGTGGAGCAGAAGATCTTTTTCCGCTCGCCGGATGTGATTCTGTTTAACCTGGCCATGCCGCTGGTCACGCTGATCCTGATCACGGTGATCGCCGGGAATAAGGCGGCCGCGGATTCCGGGCTGACCTATCTGCAGAGCGCTTATGTATCCCTGTCCACCGTGGGAATCTGCTGCAGCGCCTTTATGAGCATCCCCATTGTCATCGTGGAGTACCGCTCCCAGGGGGTTCTGCGGCGGATGTACTGCAGTCCCTGCTCCCCGGCAAGGCTGCTGGCCTGTGATACGCTTTGCAGCGGCGTGATGGCTGTCCTTTCCACCCTGATCCTGACCGCTGCCGCCGTGACGGTTTTCGGCTACCGGATGGCGGGCAATGTGCTGATCTATATGGGTGTGTGGCTGCTGACCATGATCTCCATGTTCTCCATCGGTCTGATGGTGGCCAGCCTCTGCCGGACCACCAAATCCATGAACGTGGCCACCAGCCTGCTCTATTTCCCCATGCTGCTGTTCTCCGGAGCCACCATCCCGGCGGAGGTGTTCCCGTCGGGTCTGAGAGCGGTTTCCGGGTGGATGCCCCTCGGCGTGGGCATCAGACTGTTGAAATCGGTGTCGGTGGGGTGTTATAATGATGTAATCCTGCCGGTGGTCACCCTGACCGCCATTGCGGTCATCTGCGGCACTGTCGCCATCAGAACGTTCAGATGGGAGTGAGCTTATGGAGATGAAACAGCAGCACAGGCCCTGCGAAGAAAAGACGGACGATACCCTCTATAAGATCGGCATGTTCGCGGCCATGAATCATGTGACGGTCAAGGCCCTGCGTTTTTACGAGGAACAGGGCCTGCTGATGCCGGCGCTGATTCATCCGGAGACCGGATACCGGTACTATACCCTCGCCCAGATGGCGGTGCTCCACCAGATCAACGCCCTGAAGCTGGCAGGCTTCACGCTGGAGGAAATTGCCCACATCAATTCCGGCGCGGATGAAGAAGCGGTGCTGCTGAAGAAAAAATCAGAGCTGCTGGCCAGGATCGCGGATCTCACAAGGCAGATCGCCGTGGTGGACGGCTACCTGTCCAAACGGAAAAACGGCCTGTCCGCTCCGGTGCTGGTCAAGACCATCCCGGAAACCACCGTAGCCTATATGCGGATCCGGCTGGAATCCTACGACGGCCTGTTTGACCGGATGCCGGAAATGGGGGCGCTGATGGAAAAAACGGGCTGTGAATGCGCCCTGCCGGAGTACTGCTTTACAAACTACCTGGAGCCGGGATACAGGGACGCGGACATTCTGGTGGAGATCTGTGAATCCGTTGTGGAGGCCAGAGAGGAGACCGGCGGACTGCAGTTCAAGACCCTGCCCGAAATCCAGGCGGCCTGCGTGTTCCACAGAGGCTCCTACCGCACCTTTTCGGAGTCCTACGAAACCGTGCTGCGGTATATCGAGGAAAACGGGTATGAGATCGCCGGTGAGATCCGGGAGAGCTATATTGACGGAGTCTGGAACAAGGACGATGAGAGCCAGTGGCTGTCGGAAATCCAGGTGCCGGTCAGGAAAAAGATCAAATGATGTCTCTGCAGATGCAGAAGAAAGTGAGGCGGTTCATGATGAATCAGGACAGTATTATCATTCGGGGGCTTCGGCAGAACAATCTGAAAAATGTCTCTCTGGACATTCCAAAGGGAAAAATCGTGGTGTTTACCGGAGTATCCGGCTCCGGCAAATCCAGCATCGTCTTTGACACCATCGCCGCCGAAAGCCAGCGGCAGATGAACGAGACCTACACCGCCTTCATGCGGGGACGGCTTCCGAAATATGAAAAGCCGAAGGTGGAGCGCATCGACAATCTCTCCGCCTCGGTGATCGTGGATCAGTCCCGGCTGGGGGGCAACGCCCGCTCCACCGTGGGTACCATCAGCGATATGTATGCAGCCCTGCGGCTGCTGTACTCCCGGGTCGGGCAGCCCTATGCCGGTACCGCCTCCTACTTTTCCTTCAACGATCCCAACGGTATGTGTAAAACCTGCTCCGGCATCGGTAAAATTCTGGATCTGGACATCGAGCGCGCCATTGACCCGGATAAATCCTGGAACGAAAGCATGCTCATGCTGCCGACCTTCGGTGTAGGAAATTATTACTGGAAGCAGTATACCGGTTCCGGACTGTTTGATCTGGACAAGAAGTACCGGGATTACACGCAGGAAGAGCGCAATCTTCTCCTGTTTGGCAGCCGGGAACCCGGCGGTCCCCGGGAAAACAAGAAGGTGGAGGGAATAAAAACCCAGTTCCAGCGGCTGTGCCTGATGAAGGGTCCCGAGGAGCAGAATGACCACACGCTGAAAAAACTTAATCAG
>JAQXNQ010000073.1 GCA_029098085.1 Oscillospiraceae bacterium | reverse complement strand
CTTTCCTACATCCGCACCTGGCCCTGCGGCCCGGCAAAGCGCTGCTGGCTGTCCTACGAACCGGAAAACACCGCCGCCCGGCATCTCTACACCTCCATGGGCTTCCGGGAGACCGGCGAGATGGACGGGGACGAGGTTGTGGCGGTGCTGGAGCTGTGACGGCACATAAAGGAAAAGCCTCCGCGTGACTGCAAAGCCGCGCGGAGGCTGTTTTTATCATCAGGGGTTACTTATTATCCCCCACATCTTCATCTTCGGAATGCAGGGCCGTCCAGGCCCACTCCCAGATCCGGCAGCGGAAATATCCCCACAGCGCCAGAACGACGCCGCCCCAGAGCAGTATCTGTCCCAAAAGGCCGTCGTACCGCCCCGTGAGAAAGCCGCCCGCCACCGTCAACGTCAAGCCCAACAGCATCAGCGGTACCCGGTCGGCGGGATCGGGCTGTTTGAACGTATCGTCCAAAAACTCCCCGTCGTCCTCTGAGGTGTCCAGAAACATCTCCAGAATCCTGGATTTTTTCTCCTTCATGCCGTCATCCCCTTCCGGGCGGAAGCAAAGCCTTTATTTCTCAAACCAGCGAACCTCTTCGCCCTCGCCGCAGACCAGATAGCCGTCAAAGCCCTGCTCCTCCAGCTTGCCGAGGAACTTGCCCAGCTTTTTGGGCCGGGGCAGCACCGAAACCTCCAGTCCGGTCTCCCGCAGCCGGTCGGCCAGCCGCACCGCCTCGGCGCCCTGATCGTCGGAAGCAAACACCGCCGCCCGTTTTTTCCGGTCGGGGATGGAAAAGCCCTGGCTCTCCAGAATCTGGAAAATCCGCTCGAAGCCGATGGAGAAGCCCACCGCCGGCACATTCTCGCCGGTAAACTTGCCCACCAGACCGTCATACCGTCCGCCGCCCGCGATGGAGCCGCGGAACTTGTCGCTCTGAATCTCAAAGACGGTGCCGGTGTAGTAGCCCTGACCGCGCACCAGCAGCAGGTCAAAGGCCACCCTGTAGGCGCCGCCCGAGAGGGCGTTTGCGTCGGCAATCAGCTGCTCCAGCCGGGCGAGAGCCTCTTCTTCGCCGCAGCGACCCCGGAGGGCTTCGATGCTCTGCTCGCCGGTGAGCAGTTCCTTCAGCTGATTCGCCGCCTCGGAGGACACGCCTTTTTCCAGCAGCTCGGCCATGACGCCGTCGGCGCCGATCTTGTCCCACTTGTCCAGGCTGACGCAGACGGTGTCCATCTGCTCAGGCGCAATGCCGCTCTCCCGCAGCACACCCCGCAGCACCCGGCGGTCGTTGACCTTGACGGTAAAGCTGCCGATCTCCAGCTTCAGCAGAGCGGCGGCAGTGGTGTGGATCAACTCCAGCTCGCAGAGGGGGGATTCGCTGCCGATGATGTCGATGTCGCACTGAACAAACTCCCGCATCCGGCCCTTCTGGGGACGCTCGGCCCGGTAGGACTTGTCGATCTGGATGCACTTGAAGGGGGCCAGGAGCTTGGCCCGATTGTTTGCGTAGAACCGGCTCAGAGGCAGGGTCAGGTCATACCGCAGGCCCAGGTCGCTGAGGGAAGCGACTTCGCCGCTCTGCAGGGCAGCATCCAGCTTTTCGCCCCGCTTGAGGATCTTGAACATCAGGTTCAGATTGTCGCCGCCATCGCTCTTTTCCAGATTCTCCATGTCCTCGATGGCAGGGGTCAGAATCCGCT
Organism: Oscillospiraceae bacterium; assembly: GCA_029098085.1. GTDB lineage: Bacteria > Bacillota > Clostridia > Oscillospirales > Ruminococcaceae > Faecivivens. The sequence goes on along the minus strand of JAQXNQ010000073.1, from coordinate 1,692 downwards.
CAAAGCCCGCAGCGCGGTAGGTATCCAGGATCACCCCCTGCAGGTAGTCCCGCAGCAGGGTCTGAGAGGGAAGATAATCGGCTGTTCCTTTAACAGGTGTGGATTTCATAGATGGTTTCCTTTCCATAAAGCGTTCTTCTTCTATGATACTTTTTCAGGGGAAAAATGTCAAGAAAAAGGGCGGTTTTTCCTGCCGTGACTGCTTTTCATCCTTGCCTTTTGCGCCGGAATGTGCTACACTGCTGTCATGGGGATGAAGTTCTCCCGCGGCCAAGGCCGAAACCGCTGATCAGGCTGATGACTTCTGTGACTTTCCACAGGGGCATCAGCTTTTTTGTGCCCGGGAGCATTCCGCGACAAGGAGGAATCACTATGCTCACCTCACTGGCTCTGATTTTTCTGCTGGGGCTGGCAGCCGCCGCCCTCTGTCAGCAGCTGCGGCTGCCCCGGATCATCGGCATGCTGCTGACCGGCATCCTGCTGGGCCCCTGCGTGCTGAATCTGCTGGATTCATCCATTCTGCTGATCTCGGCCGACCTGCGGAAGATGGCGCTGATCATCATCCTGCTCAAGGCGGGATTGTCTCTGAACCTGCGGGATCTGAAACGGGTGGGACGTCCCGCTCTGCTGATGTCCTTTCTGCCCGCCTGCTTTGAGATGCTGGCCTTCATCCTGTTCGCGCCGTCCATTCTGGGCATCACCCGGGTGGAGGCGGCGGTCATGGGCGCCGTCCTCAGCGCCGTATCGCCAGCGGTGGTCATTCCCCGCATGGTGCGGCTCATGGAGGAGCATCTCGGCACCGGCAAAAGCATCCCCCAGATGATTATGGCAGGAGCCTCCTGCGATGACATCTTCGTCATCGTCCTCTTTTCCACCTTTCTGGGCATGGCCCAGGGAAAAGGCGCCGACCCGGCCAGCCTGCTGCAGATTCCGGTGTCCATTCTGCTGGGCGTGCTACTGGGCGCGGCGGCCGGATGGCTGCTGAACCTGTTTTTTGAAACGGCCTATGCCCGTCAGCACTGCGTCCGGAACAGCCTGAAGGTGATCCTCGTGCTGGGCACCGCCTTTCTGCTGGTGGCCACGGAGGAGTGGCTGAAGGGAAGGCTGCCCCTGTCCGGCCTGCTGGCCGTGGTGAGCATGGCCTGTCTGCTGAAGATCAAGACCCCTGCCTCCGTTTCCGCCCGGCTGTCGGAAAAATTCGGCAAGCTGTGGCTGGCCGCCGAAGTCATCCTGTTCGTGCTGGTGGGAGCGGCCGTGGATATCCGCTGTATGGCAGACGCCGGTCTTGCCGCAGCCGGCATGATCCTGCTGGCCCTGGTCATCCGGGCAGCGGGTGTGCTGCTGAGCACCGCCGGAACCGATCTGAACCGGAAGGAGCGGCTCTACTGCGTCATCGCCTACCTGCCCAAGGCAACCGTGCAGGCCGCCATCGGCTCGGTTCCCCTGGCGGCGGGACTGCCCTGTGGGCCGATCGTGCTGGCCGTGGCGGTCATGGCCATCCTGATCACTGCGCCGCTGGGTGCCATTCTGATGGATCTGAGCTGCCGCAGACTGCTGGAAACAGAGAAGACTTCACCGGACTGATGCAGGAAATGGAACAAAAATCAGACGGCATAAACTGCTCTTCTCCCGATTGTTTTCCCCGCCGGAATATGCTATACTGAAGTTGTATAGACACCGAAAGGAGCGCCC
>JAQXNQ010000072.1 GCA_029098085.1 Oscillospiraceae bacterium | reverse complement strand
GCAGGTGGCCGAAACCGCCGTGAACAGGGCTTCGTCAAAGGGGGTGAATATTCTCTCCCGGGAGGCGATGGGCAGGCTCAGCAGCACCGCTCCCAGCAAAATCGGCAGCAGAAATCCCAGAAGGATGATCCGGGCCGGGGTAAGCCGTCCCTTTCCGCGCAAAAATGTCAGCATATACCGTTCCTTTCAAAGCAGATCACGCCGCCGGAAGGCCGTCTTCCATGCGGAATGTATCAATATTTATCATAGCACCGGTTCGGTTAATGCTGGCTAAAGGATTTTGCCGCTGCATTAAATCGGCATAAAGACAGAGAAAAATTTCTTTATTCAATTTTAACACTTCCCTGAAAATTCATACAGACAGATAACAGAACCTGTGGTATACTGATATATAATGGTGTGCAGTATGCGCCGAAATCAACCGGCGGAAGCCGGAGCGGAGGGATTGGATGAATCAGAGCTATGCAGCCGGAGAAGAGACGCGGCCGGGAAGGCTCAAGATCTTTTTCGGCTATGCTCCCGATGTGGGCAAGACCCGCGCCATGCTGGAGGCGGCGAAACAGGAAAGAGCCCGGGGCTCCGATGTGGTGCTGGGCTGTCTGGAGCGGGACGTTTCCCCCGGCGTGCGGCAGCTGGCCCGGGGCTTCTCCTGCCTCCCCTCCTCCGCCTCCGGAGAGCTGGATCTGAACGCTGCGCTGGAGCGAAAACCCGCTCTGCTGCTGGTGGATCAGCTGGCCCATCAGAACGCCGCCGGCTGTCGGCATCTGAAGCGTCATCAGGATGTGCAGGAGCTGCTGCGGGCGGGAATCAGCGTCTACACCACCCTCAGCGTCCAGAGTCTGGAGAGCCTCAACGATGTGATCTCGGCTGTCACCGGTCTGGTAGTGGGCGAACGGGTGCCCGATCAGATTTTTGATGCCGCCGATCAGGTGGAATTTATCGACCTGGATCCTGACGATCTGCTGAACCGGATAGAGGAGGAGCATCCCGGCAACGCGCGCTTCTTTTCCCGAAAAAGTCTGGTGTCCCTGCGGGAAATCGCCCTGCGGCGCACCGCCGACCGCACCGGCAAAAAGGAGGAGCACACCGGCGCCCTGACCGACGCCGGAGAGCATCTGCTGATCTGCCTGTCCAGCGCTCCCTCCAACGCCAAGGTAATCCGCACCGCTGCCCGAATGGCGGAAGCTTTTCACAGCGGTTTCACCGCCCTGTTCGTCGAAACGCCGGACGGAAAGGAGCTGCAGGGGGAAAACGGCCGCCGGCTGCAAGCCAACCTGAAGCTGGCGGAGGATCTGGGGGCTCGGATCGCCACAGCATACGGCGAGGATGTGGCTTTTCAGATTGCCGAATACGCCCGGGTCAGCGGCGTCTCCAAAATCGTCGTGGGGCGCACCAACCATAAGCGTCAGCCCTTCCACAAGAGCAGCCTGACCGATCGGCTGACCCGGCTGGCCCCCAACATGGACATCTACATCATACCGGACAACCAGCCTCCCTACCAGCCGGAGCGGCCCCGCCGAACCGGCGTGGAACACTTTTCCTTCCGGAATTTTGTGAAAGCCATGTCCCTCGTGGCGCTGAGCACCATGGTGGGCGGCGTGTTTTATGTCCTTCACTTCGATGAATCCAACATCATCACCATCTATATTCTGGGGGTGCTGCTGGCAGCTCTCTGGACCGAGAGCTGGCTGTACAGCGGCATCGCCTCGCTGGTCAGCGTGCTGGCCTTCAACTTCTTCTTCACGGTACCCCGCTTCACCTTAACGGCGACGGCCTCCTACTACCCTCTGACCTTTCTGATCATGCTGGCCGCCGGCTTCATCACCAGCTCCCTGACCACCCGGGTCCAGACGCAGGCCCGACAGGCAGCTCAACAGGCTCACCGCACCGAGGTGCTGCTGGAGACCAGCCAGAAGCTGCAGCAGGCCGAGGGTAACAAAGGGATCCTGCGGGCGGCAGCGGTACAGCTGCGCAAGCTGCTGGGACGAACGGTGCTGTTCTACCCGACGGAAAACGGTCAGCTGCAGGCCCCCGTGATCCTTCCCGCCCCTCCGGACACCGACCTTTCCTCACTGACCACCGAAGAAGAGCAGGCGGTGGCCCGGTGGGTGCTCCAGAACAACAAGCGCGCCGGAGCCGGTACCAGCACCCTTCCGACGGCCCGCTGCCTGTATCTGGCGGTGCGGGGCGGTCAGAGCGGTGTGCTGGCCGTGGCGGCCATTGTCATGGATCGGGGCGGGCTGGACGCCTTTGAAAAGAACCTGACGCTGGCCATGCTGGACGAATGCGGCATGCTGATGGAGCGCACGCTCCTCCACGAGGCCAAGCGCCGGGTGGAACAGGAGGTCCAGCAGGAATCCCTGCGGGCCAATCTGCTGCGGAGCATCTCCCATGATCTGCGTACCCCCCTGACCAGCATCACCGGCAACGCGGGCATCCTGATGGAAAATTCCGGCATACTGGACGATCAAAAGCGGATGCAGCTGTACGAAAGCATCTACGACGACTCCATGTGGCTGTACAATCTGGTGGAGAACCTGCTGTCGGTGACCCGGATCGAGAACGGCTCCATGGGCATCCGGACAGAGCCGGAGCTGCTGGACGATGTCTTCCGGGAGGCGCTGCACCATCTGGACCGCAAGGCATCAGAGCACCGGATTGCCATTTCCCTGTCCGATGACCTGCTGATGGCCGACATGAACGCCCGGCTGATCCTGCAGGTGCTGATCAATCTGCTCAACAACGCTGTCAAGTACACACCCGCCGGTTCCCTCATCACCCTGTCCGGCTTCCGGGAGGGCGAGCAGGTAGTGGTGGAGGTGGCCGACAATGGCCCCGGCATTCCCGACAGCGACAAACCCCGGCTGTTTGATATGTTCTATACCGCCGGCAACACCAGAGGCGACGGCCGGAGAGGCCTGGGCCTGGGGCTGGCGCTGTGCAAATCCATCATTAGCGCCCACGGCGGCGTCATTTCCGTAGCGGACAACCATCCTCAGGGGACGGTGTTCCGCTTCACCCTGTCTTCCGCGGAGGTAAAAGCATTATGAACAAACCCCAGATTCTTGTGGTCGAAGACGACATGGCGGTCAGCAATCTGATCTCCACCACTCTGGAAACCCAGTCCTATCAGTATCATACCGCCAAAAACGGCAGCGAAGCCATTCTGGAGGCAGCCTCCTACCGACCGGACGTGATCCTGCTGGATCTGGGCCTGCCCGACATGGACGGCGTGGACATCATCCGCAAGGTGCGCAGCTGGAGCAGCATGCCCATCATCGTGGTCAGCGCCCGCAGTGAGGATCGGGACAAGGTGGAGGCGCTGGACGCCGGAGCCGACGATTATCTGACCAAGCCCTTCAGCGTGGACGAGCTGCTGGCCCGGCTGCGGGTGGCCCTGCGGCGGGTTCACTACGACAACGAAAAGCAGAATGCCGAACAGAGCGTCTATGAAAACGGCGCTCTGAAGATTGACTACGCCGCCGGATGCGTCTACCGGGACGGCAAGGAGCTGCACCTGACCCCCATCGAGTACCGGCTGCTCTGTCTGCTCAGCCGCAACACCGGCAAGGTGCTGACCCACAACTATATTCTGCGGGAGGTCTGGGGCAACACCCTCTCCAGCGACACCCCGTCCCTGCGGGTGTTCATGGCCACCCTGCGCAAGAAAATCGAGCCGGTTCCTTCCGAGCCGAGATATATCCAGACCCATGTGGGGATCGGGTACCGGATGCTGCGGCAGCAGGAAGGGGAAAACGGAGCGAAGGGTGAAGAGTGAATCCGCTTTCCGTCTGCCGGAAGCGTGCCTCTTTCCTCAAAACTCTCACCCCTGATGAGAGTTTCTCCGCCAGATGAAAGGAGGAACCATGAACCAAAGCTACCTGAGCATCGGGGAAATGGCGCGGATCAACAACACCACCGTGCCCACCCTGCGGCTGTACGATTCTCTGGGGCTGCTGAAGCCCTGCTACACCGACCCCCAGACCCGCTACCGCTACTACGACATCAAGCAGAATGCCCGGCTGGATCTGATCCAGTACATGAAGGAGCTGGGCATGGAGCTGAAGGAAATACAGGCACTTCTTGCATCGGAGGATCTGCTCAAAATCGAAGGGGTGCTGATCTCCAAGCGGGAGCAGACGCTGGAGAATATCGAGCGGCTGAAAATCCAGCGGGACGCCATCGACCGGGCCATCGACAGCATCGAACGGTACCGCAAATCCCCCAGCCGGGGCACCCTGTCGCTGGAATACATCCCCGCCCGGCGGATCTATTCCATGGAAACCGACATCAATTTCTACGATCACGACATTGATACCTACGAACTGATCCTCAAGCAGCTGAAGATGAAGCTGCTGGATCACAACGTGCCGCCGGTCTACTACTGCAACGCCGGCACCCTGCTGAAAAAGGCCGACCTGCTGGAGATGCGGTTCGTTTCCCACAAAATTTTCGTCTTTGTGGACGAGCATTTTCCCCTGAAGGGCGAGCTGGAAACGGTGGAAAACGGCATGTACGCCTGCATTTATCTGGACGACTTCGACAGTGAGCGGGAATATGCCGCCCGCCTCCTCGCCCACTGCCGGGAGCAGGGGTATGAAATATGCGGCGACTACATCTGCGAGGTGCTGACCGAATTCAACGTTTTCGACCAGGAAAAGCGCCCCATGTTCCTGCGGCTGCAGGTGCCGGTCTCCTTTCAGAAATAGTGCACAAAAATTTTCCATATTCTTTGGTCTTGACTCTCATCCCGCACGAGAGGGTATACTAAAGTTGTCAAAAACTTAACGAGCAGCACCCCCTTCCGGGAGCCGCTGCAGGAACCAAGGAGGCCTTTTTTTATGGAAAAGATCAAAGTTGTTCAGTACGGCTGCGGCAAGATGAGCAAGTATATCCTGCGCTACCTGTACGAAACCGGCTGCCAGATCGTGGGCGCCATCGACAACAACCCCGCCATCGTAGGCATGGACATCGGCGACTACGCCGGTCTGGGCGTCAAAACCGGCATTCTCATCAGCGACAAGGCCGATGAAGTGCTGGACAATACCGATGCCGACATCGCCGTCGTTACCCTGTTCAGCCTGGTCAGCGACTGCTTCGACCACTATATGAAGTGCCTGGAGCGGGGCATCAGCGTCATCACCACCTGTGAGGAAGCTACCTACTGCTGGACCACCGATCCCGTCCGTGCCAATATGCTGGATGTTACCGCCAAGGAAAACGGCTGCACCTTCGTGGGCAGCGGCATGGAAGATATCTTCTGGGTCAACATGGTGGGCATGGTGGCCGGCGGCTGCCACCGGATCGACAAGATCGAAGGCGCTGTCAGCTACAACGTTGAGGACTACGGCCTGGCTCTGGCCAAGGCTCACGGCGTCGGCCTGACC
>JAQXNQ010000071.1 GCA_029098085.1 Oscillospiraceae bacterium | reverse complement strand
CAGCCCTCCTCCAGCAGGCCCCGGGCCACCTCGTCGATGTGGGCGGGCTCGGGGTCGTCCCGCAGATCCAGCCGCCGATCCCAGACGTTGCCCTTGCCGAACCGCCAGACGATGGCGGTATCGGTCTGATACACGCTCACTGACAGGTCACCGTTGCCCAGCAGCAGGCCATTTTCGGCGGACAGAATCCGTTTGTTCAGGGTAATCTGATGCATCATGCTCACCTCTTACAGCAGCTGATAGTCGGCAAAGATCTGGTCGGCGTTGTCGTAGACGGCGTCAAGACAGATGAAGTCCACATCCCGGGGCAGCTTCCCGGTCACATCGGCCCAGGGGCTTTCGCTGAGCGGCCGGTGCAGGTCGCTGAACTGGCCGAAGTCATCCCTGCCGGGAGCGGCCAGCAGCAGAGCGGCGGGCTGCAGCACCTTCGCCACCTCCCGGATGTCCTCCGGTTCGCCCCGGTCAGCCTTGTGCACCACCGAGCCCAGGGTCACCTGCTGCATGCTGGTGACGGCGCCCAGACCATGGGCAGTGCTGTAAGCGAAGCGCAGACCGTCCACCATAAAGGGCTTCACGTCCTCCGCTGACGAGAAAACGGTCTTGGTCTTCATCGAGCGGCCGTTCTGCAGGTAGACGGTGATGCCCTCCCCGGCGGCGAAGGCCGCAACCTCGGACAGGGAACGCTTCATCTTGTTCTCCAGCTCCTCCTGGGTGGTGCACATGTTCTCCACGCCCCGGTGCAGGCTGAGAATGGCCTTGTCGCAGCCGTAAAGGCGGCTCTTTTTCAGGATAGCGCAGATCCGGGCGACGCTTTCCTCCATCCGGCCGGGAATGTCGCAAGCCAGAGACAGGTCGGGATAGTGGTTCAGCATCGGGCTGAAGTCCACCGCCAGACGGCAGTTCCGCCGCTGGAAGTAGGCGCCCTCCTTCTGAAGGAAGGCTTCATCGTGCTGCTCCAGATAGCGGGCATCCACCTTGACGCCGGCAAAGTAGTTTTCAAACCACGGAATGTCCAGATAGGCGTCCTGCAGGGTGGGCGCGGGGGTCAGGGTCACATAAACCGGCGGCAGCTCCTTCTTCGGGAAGGTGATCTCCGGCTTTTCCTCCACGGCGGGGGCGGCGGTGCAGACCTCAAAAACCCGGATGTCCATGGGCCGGATGGTGTAGTCGCCCTCGGTGCGGCAGGGGGTCAGCTCCTCCAGGAAGGCCTTCTTGGGGAAGTAGCCGGGGGTGTCCTCGGCGATGTCCGCCGTCTTCCACTCGGTCACCGACCGGATGGCGGGGCCCACGATGGAGAAGGCCTCCTCGCAGTACCGGTTGTTGGTGACGGTCAGCACAAAGCGGTCGGGAGAAACCTCATTGACGGCATAGCCCAGCATGGGGTTGTCGACGCCGATGATCTGCTGCTGACGGAAGAGGTCACTGAGGAAGGCCTCCGCTTCGGGAACAAACTGATACGGCTGGACGATCTCCTCGTTTTCCCGGTTGGCGGGGTCGTAGTCGGCGGGATTTTCGCTCTTTGTCAGCTCCTCGCCCAGCATATTGAGCACTCTGACGCTGCCGGTCTTCTTTTCCAGCACCAGTGTGCTGCCGTCCGCACGGGTCGCCAGCACGGTATCCCCTTCGCCGCAGAGCAGCTCGGGGCGCAGGCCGCAAAGCTTGTTGCCGAACAGCAGCACGGTGCCGCCGTTCCGGGCAAAGGTCAGGAGCTTCTGCTGGCTCTCAGCGTCCACCTTGCCGTCGCCGCAGACCACGGCCAGCTCATACTGCTCCAGCACCGATTCCTCGGCGTCGGAGAAGATCACGTCGGCGATGTCGCCGAAGGGAGTCTCGGTCAGGAAGCCCTTCTCATTGCGGAAGAAGCCGGCGTCCTCGTAGCCGGGATAGAGCATCCGGAAGAGAGCGTGGAGCTGATGATCCCCCCGCTCGAAGGAATGGTTGCCCCAGGTGCGGTAAATCTCCCGGGAATAGAGGTGGCGGGGCGGCGTGAAGCCGTTGTAGAAGTCCAGATAGAGGCAGACCGGCGTGTGCTGCACGCCCCGG
>JAQXNQ010000070.1 GCA_029098085.1 Oscillospiraceae bacterium | reverse complement strand
GAAGACCGGTTTCCTCCCGGATGGGCAGGCCGTCCATGTCCGCCCGCAGCAGGAAAACCTTTCCCGGCTTTTTGCCTCCGGCAAGAGCGACAATGCCCGCCCTGCCGCAGTCCATGGGCTCGTAGCCCATTTCCGTCAGCTCCGCCCTGACAAAGGCCACCGTGTTTTCAAGGTCAAAGGCCGTTTCCGCGTTCCGGTGCAGCGTCCGCCGCTCCGCTGCAATGCGGTCTTCCATCTGCTTTGCCTCCTGAAGAATCTGCTCTGCTTTCATATTCCGAACCTCCCGATTCATGCAAGCCGCGGGCTCAGCAGCGCCTGCAGCTGTTCCATATCCTTCTGTATCAGCGGACGCATGCTGTCTTTATACTTTGACAGCTCCATCCCGCTCAGCTTCTGCCGGATCCGGTCGTGCAGATCCGGCCTGCACAAAGCGACGGACTCAAGTGCCTTCAGGCATTGTCTGACGGCTGTCGCCTTATGGTCGTCCAGCATGGTCAGAAGCGTTTCAAGGCATTTATCAAACCGGTGCTCCGTATCCCACCGCGCCTGTGCGCAGGCCAGCCGGAATCCGCGCACCCGGACCAGCGAGCTTTTGCTTTGGGTCAGGGCGGTAAATTCCTCTAACAGGGGATACAGCCGGTTTGTCTCCGCCGATTCCTTTTCCAGAGAAAGAAGCAGCCTATACGCTTCGTCATTTCCGGAGCTTTTCAGTACATCCATCATGTCCATGGCACGGCCTCGCTTCAAGAAGATACCAATAGGATACCACAATGCTCTGCCGGTTGTATGGCACAGGCAAGAATATCATGTAAATATTTTTCCTGTCAGTCTCTGCAGCAAGGCCCGGCAGCCCGCTTCCGCATCCAGCCAGGTCTGCTCAAAATCTCCGGTATACCAGGGATCTGCCACATCGCCGGGGCGGCTGGTGAAGTCCATCAGCAGGTGCATCTTTTCATCCGGGTCGCCGCCGCAGATCCGCTGCATGTTGCGCAGATTGGCTTTGTCCATGCCGATGAGCAGGTCAAAGCGGCCATAGTCCCGACTGGTCAGCTGACGAGCAGTTTTGCCGGTGCAGTCGATGCCGTGCTCTTTGAGCTTGCGTCGGGCCGGCGGATAAACCGGATTGCCGATCTCCTCGGTGCTGGTGGCGGCGGACTCAATGAAAAAGTCCTGTTCCAGACCGGCCTTCCGCACCAGATCCTTCAGGATGAATTCGGCCATCGGGCTTCTGCAGATGTTGCCGTGGCAAATAAAGAGTATGCGGGTCATGGTTTCAGCATCCTTTCCGTATGAAAGCATTATATCACAGGCTGGTTTCGAAAATCAACAGCAGTATCAATGGTCAGAGTGCCGGTTTGCCTGCCAAAAAGCTGAAGCGGCGTGTTCCTCAAAGAACATGCCGCTTCAGGCGGAAAAATCTGCCGCATGAAGGCTTTCTCAGTCTTTCGGGGGTTTATGTGCCAGAGCGCCGGCCATCAGCAAAAAGAGGCCGTCCGCAGACAGCTCCCTTTTGCTCCTTTATTTGCCAAAGTTTTCAGCGTAGTGATCATAGCTCCCATATTTGCGCCAGATGTCGATCATCATCTCATACCGCTCCAGCGCGAGACCGGTATAGGCGCAGTTGGAGGTGGAGAAAACGTAGCCGAAGCCCCGCTCCATGCCCTGCTGGAGGGAACGCAGCACATCGGCACGGCATTCCTCGTCGGTACCGGTCTGCAGCAGGCCGCAGTTGACATTGCCGATCAGGGCGATGTCATCGCCGATCAGCCTGCGGACTTCAGGGATGCTGACGCCGCCCTGAGGATCCAGCGAATGAATGGCATCGGGCTTGCAGTATGCCATCTGCTTGACAATGGGCATGATGTTGCCGTCGGTGTGCTTGATGGTGTAATAGCCCATCTCGCGGTAGCCGTCGATGACACCCTTCAGATAGGGGACAATCAGCTCTTCAAATTTATCCGGACTGAAAAAGGGGTTGACATTGAAGCAGTAGTCGGAGCAGAGGGTGAAGCCGTCCAGCAGATGTCCTCTGCTGTCCAGCTTGCGGGCGAACTCCAGCATATTTTCCATCCGCTGCTGGGATTGTTCGTTGAGCTTTTCCGGCTCCTCGTACATCTGGTCGGAGAAGTCAAACATGCTGTCGCCGTCCGGGATGGCCCAGGTGGGATCGCCGTGCATCATGATGTAGTATTCGTTTCCACTCTTTTCCCGGATCAGCTCCAGCAGCCACTGGGTGCTTTCAAAGTCGCCGGGATTGGGGTGGATAAAGATGGCGCTGTGGTCGTACTTTTTGGCAGTATCCACATACAGCTGCGCCATTTCGTTCATGTGCAGCGTCTGTTCAGAGCGGCTCATCTGCTTCCACTGGTAATAGGCCCGGTGAGAGGGATGCACCTTTCCGAAGGCCTCCATGGTCAGGAAAAAGACCAGCTCAAAGGTCGGCACCTGTCCGCCGATGGGCTCGCATTTCAGGGTTTTGATAAATCGTTCGCGATGGGTCATAGAATCTCCTTCTTTCTCCAAGTCCGGCATCGGATGCCGCCGGGAACAGAATGGCTTAAAACCGTATCATACAAACAGTCTAGCACAAACCGATCTGGTTCTCAATAGATGAAACAGATTCTTGTGCACGGGAACAGAAAATAATACAGCAAACTGGGCAAATTGCACCTATGAAAGCCTTGCAGGACTTTTAGCGATACAGAATTCATTGCGAGTTTATCTGTCTGCCCATCAGTACCGGTCGTTATTGCTCAGGGAGATGGCGATGACATTGAGGAACCGGTCCATCAGAACGATGCGGCTGTTGGCCATCCGGTTTTTGATCAGACTGCGGAACCACTTGGATTCCTCTTCGGTCTGATTCAGCGGCGACAGGATCATGCCGTCGATGGGGATGTTCTGCAGATTGTCCAGCGTCTGCCGCAGCCGGTCCGAGCTTAAGTCGTGACTGCCGGAGACCATGGAGTAGCCGTAATTGTGCAGGTAGTCTTCGATGCCCCGCAGCGCGGAGACCCAGAGGGGATTGTCGATCTGAGGGACAAAGGCAGCCACCAGTCCGGTGCCCTTGCGGATGTCCACCCGGTCGCTGACCAGAATGCCCTTTCGTTCCTTCCGGAGGATCAGGCCGGAGATTTCCAGATTCTTCAGCGCTTTCTGAATGGTGTTGATGCTGCAGCTGTACTGCTCCGCCAGTTTTCGGCAGGAATCGATTTTTTCGCCGGGCATCCATTCGTGTCGGGAAATGCGCGCCCGGAGATCTCCTTCAACCTGCTGAAAACTCCTGCGGCTGATCCCATTCTGAATCATGATGCCCACCTCTTTCTGTATCATTGCTGTTTCTCTCTTGGACGAGCATATCATAGCAGATTGTGACTGTGCACGCAACCGTTTTCGGAAAACTTTGGTTGTTTTCACATGAAGTGATACAGATGTGTGGCGAACTTGTTTATTGAATGATACAGGACTTGGGTCGGCTGCATCATCCTGACCGGGGCGGAATTGCGCTTTTATGTATCAAACAAATGATAAAGAAAAAGAGAAATTTTGTTTTGCCTATTGCCAAACGGCTTTTTTTGCTGTAAGATGGGCACGAGAACAGTTTCACTGGAGGAAATTCTATGAAAGAGATCCTGGTTTTATTCAAGACCCATCTGGATGTGGGCTTCACGAATCTGGCCGCCAACGTGGTGGACAATTATCTGAACGCCTACATTCCCAAGGCTATGGAAGTGGCCAAAGCCATGCGGGGCAAGGATGAGCGCTTTGTCTGGACCGTTGGCTCCTGGATGATCCGGGAGTATCTCCGTCGGGGAGGCGATCCTGCCGCCATGGAGGACGCCATCGCCCATGGGGACATCCGCTGGCACGGTCTGCCCTTCACCACCCACACCGAGCTGATGAACGTGCCGCTGTTTGAGCACGGCGCTGCCATCTCAAAGCAGCTGGATCAGCGGTTCGGCATGACCACCAGAGCTGCCAAGATGACCGATGTGCCCGGTCACACCCGTTCCATGGTGCCGCTGCTGGCAAAGGCCGGCATCCGGTTCATGCACATCGGCGTCAACCCTGCCTCCACCGTTCCCGGCGTGCCGCCGCTGTTTGTCTGGCATGCGCCCACCGGTGAGGAAATTGTGGTTATGTATCAGAGCAACTACGGCGAGTTCACCGAGATCGGCAACAGCGGCATCGCTCTGTATTTTGCCCATACCGGCGACAACCACGGCCCTCAGAGCGTGGAGCAGATTGAAAGTATTTACGCTGGGCTGCATGAGAAATTCCCGGATGTCCGCCTGCGCGCTGCCACGCTGGAAAATGTGGCGGATGTGGCTCTGAGTCTTGGAGCTCTGCCGGTGGTCACCAGTGAAATCGGCGACACCTGGATTCACGGCGTCGGCTGCGACCCCAAAAAGGTCAGTGGCTACCGGGCCATGCTGCGGCTGGCAGAAACCCTGCCTGAAGCGGAGCGGGAGGCCGTTTACGATGCCCTGCTGCCGGTGCCGGAGCATACCTGGGGACTGGATGAAAAGAGCTTCCTGAATCCCGGCTCCGAGGG
>JAQXNQ010000069.1 GCA_029098085.1 Oscillospiraceae bacterium | reverse complement strand
GTTCGGCCTGAACCACCTTTTCGGGGGCCTTGGCCACGAAGGATTCGTTGCCCAGCTTGCGGGAGATGATGTCGATGTCCTTCTGACAGGCTTCCTGCTCCTTGGTCAGGCGGGCCCGCTCCTTGTCCAGATCGATCAGCTCGCCCATGGGCAGATAAATCTTGGCGCTGTCGGTGACGGCCAGAGCGGCGTTCTCCACCTCAAAGCGCTCGCCCACCGACACCTCGGCGGCGGAAGCCAGCCGCTCAAAGAAGGCCTTGCCCATCTCAAAAGTTTCGGCGAAGGGCGTCTCGATGAAGACATGGGTCTTGCGGGACGGAGGAACGTTCTTCTCGGCCCGGACGTTGCGGATGGCCTTGATGGCGTTCATGATCCGCTCAAACTCCTGCTCCTCGGCGGCGAAGTCCAGCGCTTCGTCATAAGCGGGATAGGAGGCCAGCATGATGGTCTCGCAGTCGTTGGGAATGGCCTGCCAGATCTCCTCGGTGATGAAGGGCATGAAGGGATGCAGCAGCTTGAGGATGCCGGCCATGACATAGACCAGCACCTTCTGGGCGTTCAGAGACGTTTCGCCGCCGGCCTGCAGCCGGGACTTGCTGATCTCGATATACCAGTCGCAGAACACATCCCAGATAAAGTCGTAGAGGTTCTGGGAGGCAACGCCCAGCTCGTAGCTTTCAAGGTTGTCGTTGACCACCCGGACCGCTTTGTTGTACTTGGAAAGGAGCCACTTGTCCTCCAGTGTCAGAGTTTCGGGCAGCTCGGGCTTTTCGATCTCGTCGGACAGGTTCATCAGGATGAACCTGGAGGCGTTCCACAGCTTGTTGGCGAAGTTGCGGGCGGCCTTGACCTTGTCCTCGATATAACGCATATCGTTTCCGGGGCTGGTGCCGTTGGCGAGAGTAAAGCGGAGGGCGTCGGCGCCGTACTCATCGATGACCTCCAGCGGATCCACGCCGTTGCCCAGGGATTTGCTCATCTTTCTGCCCTGGCTGTCCCGCACAAGGCCATGGATGAAGATGTCCGAGAAGGGCTTTTTGCCGGTGTACTCCAGTCCGGAGAAAATCATCCGTGAGACCCAGAGGGTGATGATGTCATAGCCGGTGACCAGGGTATTGGTGGGATAGAACCGCTCCAGATCCTTTGTCTGCTCCGGCCAGCCCAGGGTGGAGAAGGGCCAGAGGGCGGAGCTGAACCAGGTGTCCAGGGTGTCGGGATCCCGGGTAAAGTGCTTGCCGCCGCACTTGGGGCAGGTGTCGGGGGCGTTGGCGCCGACGACGGTCTCTCCGCAGTCGTCGCAGTAGTAGGCGGGAATCTGATGGCCCCACCACAGCTGACGGGAGATGCACCAGTCGCGGATGTTCTCCATCCAGTGGAAATAGTTCTTGCTGAACCGGTCGGGGACAAAGCGGATATCGCCGGTGCGCACCGCCTCGATGGCGGGCTTTGCCAGCTCCTTCATGGCCACGAACCACTGCTTGGAAACCATGGGCTCGATGGTGTGGTGACAGCGGTAGCAGGTGCCCACCTCGTGCTTCAGCGGCTCGATGCGCTTCAGGAAGCCGCCGGCCTCCAGATCGGCGACGATGGCCTTTCTGGCCTCCATGGTGGTCATGCCGGCGTACTTGCCGCAGTCCAGCACATGAGGCTCGTTGACGGTGGCCTTGCCGGAGGCAAACAGCTCGTCGGCTGCGGCCTTGTCGGCGGCGCCGGTCATACGACCGTCATAGGTGAAGACCCGGACGATGGGCAGGTCGTGGCGCAGACCCACCTCGTAGTCGTTGGGGTCATGGGCGGGAGTGATTTTCACAACGCCGGTGCCCTTTTCCATATCGGCGTGCTCGTCGCAGACGATCGGGATCTCCTTGTTGATGAGGGGCAGCACCACGTGGCAGCCGTGCAGATGCGCGTAGCGCGGATCCTTCGGGTTGATGGCCACGGCGGTATCGCCGAGCATCGTCTCGGGGCGCGTGGTCGCCAGCTCCAGCATTTCGCCCGTTTCCTTCACGGGGTAGAG
>JAQXNQ010000068.1 GCA_029098085.1 Oscillospiraceae bacterium | reverse complement strand
GCCTGAAAAGCATCACCATCCCGGAGAGCGTGAGCTTCATCAGAAAATATGCGTTTTCCGGCTGCAGCAGTCTGAGCAGCATCACGATCCCGGAGCGTGTGACCTCCATTGGAGAAGGTGCGTTTTCCTGCTGCAGCAGTCTGGAAAGCATCACCATCCCGGAGCGTGTGACCACCATTGAAGACAATGCGTTTTACGCATGCCCCAGCCTGGAGAGCATCACCCTCCCGGCGGGCGTGACCTCCATTGGAGAAAGTGTGTTTTGCTGCTGCAGCAGTCTGGAAAGCTTCACCATTCCGGAGAGTGTGACCTCCATTGGAGAAAGTGCGTTTGAAGGCTGCACCAGCCTGAGCAGCATCACTATCCCGGACAGCGTGACCTCCATTGGAGACAGGGCGTTTGCCCACTGCAAAAACCTGAGCAAGGAGCTTCGGGACCGCATAGAAGCGATTGCGCCCAATGCCTTTGCCTGAACCCCTCTGGCCGCTTCCGTCCGCCGCATTCCCCTGTGGCGGGCTTTTCTGTCACAAAATGCACATCCCGCAATTTTTGTCATTTTCCTCTTCAGGCGCGGTTTTTTGCGGAGAAACAGCCGGTTTTTGCCCTGCAGCCTCAAAGAGATTGCAATTTTGACCGGTTTATGCTACACTGAAAGCAAGAAAAGCAGACCATCGGACAGCGCTGCGGCAAAGCGGCTTTACAGCGGATCTTTCTTCGAACAGAAGTATCAGAATATTGCCCAAATTCTTCCGTTCCGGCGCTTTTCCGACATTTTCTGCTGACCATCTGCAAGGAGGATTCTTTTATGACATCCAAAGAACGCGTCCGGATTGCGCTGGCCCATGGGCAGCCCGACCGGGTACCGGCTGCCTTTGAGGCGGTGGGCACCGTCACCAAGCGCCTGCTGTCCGAGTATCAGTTCCAGTCTCAGGAGCAGCTGTGGGAGAAGTTCGACATCGACATCATCCCTGCCTCGCCCCGCTACATCGGTCCTTCGCTGCCTGTCCGCACCGACAGCGAAGGACGCACGGTCGTCACCTCCTACTGGGGCTATCAGGACACCATCTATGAAACCAGCCTGGACAGCTACAGCATCACCACCTACTTCCCCATGAACGATGTGGAGACGGTGGAGGACGCCAACCGCTGCACCTTCCCTGATCCCGACTGGTTCGACTACTCGGCCATCACCGAAACCTGTGAGAAATACCCCGACAAGGCCATCATCATCGGCCATGAGGGCCCCTTCCAGTTCATCACCTTCCTGATGGAGATGGATCGCTTCTTCATGCTGATGGTGGACGAGCCGGAGGCCGCCCAGCGGCTGCTGGACCGGATGGTGGAATTCGAGCTGGAATACTACCGCCGCTGCTTCGAGGCCGGCAAGGGCAAGGTGGATGTGCTTCGTCCCCACGACGACTACGGCACCCAGATCTCACTGCTGTTCTCCACCGATATGTGGCGGCAGTTCTTTAAGGAAAACACCCGCAAGCTGGTGGAGCTGGCCCATCAGTACGGCGCCTTTTACCAGCAGCACTCCTGCGGCGCCATCGCCCCGCTGATTCCCGAGCTGATCACCTGCGGCGTGGACGCGCTGGAGCCCCTGCAGAAGGTGCCCGGCCTCTATCCCGAGGAGCTGGCGGAGAAATTCGGCGGACAGATCACCTTCCACGGCGGCATCGATACTCAGGGCCTGCTGCCCAACGGCACGCCGGAGCAGGTTCGGGAGGAAACCGAGAAGTACATCCGTCTGCTGGGCAAAAAGGGCTACATCCTCATGGCCAGCCAGGGCTTTGAAGGCGACGTGCCCACCGCCAACATCGAAGCCATCTACGCAGCGGACAGAACCATCCGCTGACACAAAGCTTTTGCCGGATCATGGCCCAGCGCCGTGATCCGGCTGTGTCATATGGAGGCGTTTTCATGGAATATCAGGTGCGCGAAGACTTTGAAGCGGACAAGTAAAGCCCATAAAGCAGCACACCCTCCGTATGTCCCAGGCGGTCATACGGAGGGTGTTTTTCTATCTGCTTCCGGCTGTATCTTCCTTTTAAATAGAGATCCACCAACACACGCCGTACCGGTCGATCACCGTTGCGCAGCACCGGCTCCAGGGCAGCTCATGAATCGACTCCAGCACCACGCCGCCGTCTCGCAAAACATCGAAAGCCCGGAGAACCTTCTCTTCACTGCCCATCTCAAAGACATTGAAGGTCATGGTCTCCCACTTCATTTTGTGGACAAATGCCACATCGCAGGGGTTCCTGGCCTCGGCCAGCGCCAGAAAGCCTTCGCCGTCCACCGACAGCTCACAGTGCTCATAGGCGGAGCCGTCCGCGTTTCTGATCTCAAGGGTGATCTCTGCGCCGAACGCTCTGCAGTAGGTCCGGGCGGCTTCCAGACTGTCCTGCACATAAACCTGTGTGTAGTTTTTCATGACCTTTCTCCTTCGAATGCGTCAATAAGCCCGCTCCATCTCCTCCCGGACGATGGCCGTCCAGCGGGGAATGGCGGTGGCGTCGCCGGCCACCGTCTCCACGTCCTTGAGGGTGATGTCGAACTTGCAGCCATTCTGCTTCATGATGTCGATGCCGTCCCGCAGATACTGCCGGACATAGGCCTCGTCCACGCCCCGGGCCACCATGGCCGAGGGGCTGGGCCGCCAGGAAAGGATGTAATCGCCGCCGATCTGCTCTGCGCACTTCTTCAGGTCGGCAAAGGGCGACACCGCGATCCGCCGCAGGTTGGACAGACTCCGCAGGATGTCGATTTTCCTGGTCAGATCCTCGCAGCAGCCGTAGGCCGTCACTGCGTACCGCTCCAAAATGGGCTTCTGGTAATCAAACATGAACTCCTTGAACATGTCCGGCCCGAAAGAGGTGAACTCCTGCGCCGCCATATAGCCCCACAGCATCGACTGCTTCGCCTTGCCGCAGCCGGGCCGCTCCAGCCCCTTCATATAGGGCATAGCCTGATTCTGGTGATCCAGGAAGGAAAAATCTCCCGCCGCCTCGGTTTCGTCCATGTTCTGCAGGATCTTCTGCTGCATGAAGCGCAGCAGCCGGTGCAGCCATTCGGGCCGGTCATAAACGTCCCACATCAGCTGCTCCAGTCCCCGGAGATAGGCCAGCGGGGTGGAGATGTCCATCGTCCACATCCGGCAAAGGGCGCCCTGCCGATCCACATACACCGGCAGAATGCCGTCGAACAGCTCCTGCAGCGGCTCCAGACGCTCCCGGGTCGCCTCCTCATCCACCTGATGAGGGGCTACCCACAGCTTTTCCAGATCCTCTTCCTCCACAATGGAGGGCTTGTAGGCCGCCGCGCCGCCTTCCGCCGGACGCTCGCCCAGACCCACCCGCAGGCCCCAGGCATAGGGAGAGGTTTTCAGTACCGCCGAAACCGCCCAGTAGGGCTCTTCGATATAGTCATCGCAGATGGTGCTGTGATACTGCCGCAGCAGGAACTCATGCTCCAGCTTACGCAGCGCCGGATCGGTGCACTGCAGCGTTTTGGGGTCGAAAAACTCATCAAAAGGGATGGCGCGGATATAGATGGGCGGGGTGGTGAAGTTCAGCGCGTTGTGCTCCGACCACAGCGCCCGCCGCCGCTCCATCTCGGGGGAGGCGGCATATTCCAGATAGGCCTTGGCCAGGTCGCGGATGTATTCCCGCTCGGACTGGCCCTGTTTCTTTACGGTCTTGATCATATCGGATTCCTTTCTGCTGCGGCGCCGCCTGAACCAGCCGCACCGGGGATTGCGGACAGGTTTTGTGCGCGAACCCGTCCTGTTTTCTACTATTATACAGCCTGCCGACGTTTTGACAATGGAAAACATGACAAAATTTTTTGCACGAAACATCGGCCTTTAGGGCAAATCCATCAAATCTTCTGCCCTCTTCTGTCCCAAATCCGCAGGAAACCCCATACAGCCGAAACAGTACCTTCCGACTGCGGCCCCGGCAGAAAAAATCAGCCGAAGACCTTGCAAAATCCCCCGTTCTTTGCTATACTGCAGATAGATAATCAAGCCCTCCGGGAGGTACTCTGCCATGACCCGCACCATCGCTTCCGTTCAGGAGCTGAACCGGCTTCTGGAGACCCAAAAGCAGCAGCTGCAGCTGACCCTGACCCAAACCCTGCTGACCGTCACGCCGGATGACTGCCGCCGGATGCCGCTGGCTCTCTCCAACACCGATTCCTCCCCCGAAAAGAATGTCGCCCTCCTGCTGGAGGACATGGAGGATGTGACGCTGGACTTCGGCGGCTCGACGCTGGTGTGCACCGGACAGCTGATGCCGCTGACGCTGCTTGGCTGCCGCCGGGTAACCATCCGCAATCTGACCATCGACTGGAAGATTCCCCTTTCCGCCGAAGGCACCATCCTGCAGATGACCAGCACCCGGCTGGAGCTGCGGATTGACTCCGCCCTGTTCCCCTTTGAAGTGCGGGAGGGGAGGCTGTACTTTCTCGGAAACGGCGATCCCGCGCCCCTCTGGGGCTTTGCCCACACGGCTTTTGACCCGGACACCGGCGCCGTCTGCATGAAGATGGGAGACGAGCTGCGGCTGGAGCAGTGCACTTCCCTGTCGGAGGACAGGGTCTGCTTTACCGGCTCCTTCCCCACCATCTATCCCACCGGAGCGGTGGTGGTGCTGCGTCACAGTCAGCGGCTCCACGCTGGTATCTTCGCGGAGAACTGCCGGGAGCTGACCTTCGAAAACATCACCATCCACGCCACCGCCGGTCTGGGCATCCTCTGCCAGTTCTGCCGGGATCTGACCTTCCGGCAGGTGCGCTTCTGTGCCAACGAAGCCAAAGGACGGAAGCAGGTCTGCGGTCACGACGATGGCCTGCACCTGACCAATAACGCCGGAACCATCACCATCGAGGACTGTTCCTTTCAGGGTCTCATGGACGACCCCGTCAATGTCCACGGCCTGGCCGCCCGCATCGAACAGGTGGAGGGACACCGCACCGTCATCGTCCGGTATGTCCACCCCCAGTCCAGCGGCTTTGCCCTCTACGCACGGCCCGGCGACCGGTTTTCGGTGATCCGCAGCAGCTCGATGCACAGCCTGGGCATCGTCACGGCCAGCGCCTTCACCCTGCTGGATCCGTACACCTTCCGGCTGGAGTTTGAAGAGGACCTGCCCGGGGAAACCCATCCCGGCGATGCCCTGGAAAACCTGACCAACACCCCCGCCCTGATCTGCCGGGACAATTTCTTCGGCCCCTGCCGGGCCAGAGGGCTGCTGGTCTCCACCCCCGGGCCGGTGCTCATCGAGCACAATCTGTTCCGGTCCGCCGGCAGCGCCATTCTGATGGCCGGAGACGCCAACGAGTGGTATGAATCCGGCGCCTGCCGGGATGTGACCATCCGGGACAACACCTTTGAGGCGGCATGCATGTCCACCCCCTACCAGTTCTGCGAGGGCGTAGTCAGCATCTGTCCCTCCATTCCCCAGCCGGATCCCGCTCTCCCCTTCCACCAAAGCATTCTGCTGGAGGGCAACCGCTTCTTCGCCTCCAACGGGCCGGTGCTCTACGCCTTTTCGGCGGAGAACCTGCAGCTTCGCAGCAACCGGATCACCGGCTGCAGCGCGGAGGGCCCGCTGTTTCGGCTGAAGCTCTGCCGTCAGGTGCTGCTGCAGGACAATGAGCTGGACGCTGCTCCTCAGCCCCTGCTGGAGACCGAGGGCATGCCGGACGGAGAGGTACGCCTTTTGGAGTCCTCCCTCGACGAGGAGCAGCCAGCCAGCGACGAGGAAGTGCTCACCCTTTCTGACCTGCTTGCGGAGCAGAATCAGCAAGCCTATGAGGAGCTGGCAAAATGAAAATTCTGACCAAACAGCAGGTGCTCGCCCTGCACAGCGCCCTGGTCGGCCGCTTCGGCGGAACCGACGGGGTGCGGGATATGGGGGTGCTGGAGTCCGCCCTGGCGGCTCCCTTCCAGACCTTCGGCGGAGAGCCGCTCTGTCCCTCTCTGCTGGCCAAAGCCGCCCGGCTGGGCTTCGGGCTGGTGAGCAATCATCCGTTTCTGGACGGCAACAAGCGGATCGGCGCCCACGCCATGCTGGTCTTTCTGGCCCTGAACGGCGTCCGTCCTGTCTATACCCAGCGGGAGCTGATCGAGCTCATTCTCTCCGCTGCCCGGAGCGAAGCCGACAGCGAAACCATGCTGCAGTGGCTGCTGGAGCATAAAGAGTAAACGGCAAAGCGCATCCCACCAAACCGGGATGCGCTTTTTCATTGGAACCAATCCACAGGAATGCCGTCTCACCGTCTTGCTGCCCGCTCCGGGAAAAGAATCTCCACGCCGCCCATGCCCAGCGTTGTCTTGATCCCAACGCCGCTGTAGGGGGCAAAGCAGAGCAGCGCCTGCCAGAGCTCCTGCAGCACAACGGGCAGTCTCGCTTCCAGAATCACTTTCCCATAAAAGCAGGGAATCGCCGTACTCTTCAGCCGAAAACGGCCGGTGCGCAGGCTGTAATCCACGATATGAATTCCGTTTTCCATCTCCGCAAGGAGATCAGCGTCCCGAAGCGGATACATCGGACAGGCTTCATTCCACCGCATCAGCAGGCTCTGAAGGAGCAGCCTTTCCTGTGGGAATATGGCATACCGCCCCGCCTGCTTAAAGGATGCCGGCGACACAAAGGACAGCTCCGCCTTCTGCGTGCGGACCTCCCGCCCCCGCTGCAGAAACCACTCCGGCCCTTCAATCCGATGGCTTTCCCGCTCCAGCACCAGAAGCCGATCCCCGTGCAGATCGATCTGCATGGCCGTCTCCAGAACCTCTCCCAGAAGCGCGGCCGTTTCCTCGCCAAACAGATTGATCACCCAGGTGCTTCGGTTCAGATATTGGGAAACGAGCCGTTCCCCATGTTCGTGAAGCAGCTGTGCAGCCTCGCCCGGAAGCTGCTCCAGCAGCCATGCATACAGCCTGTACGCCCAGAAGGAAGGAATCTGTCCCCCGTCCGACAGCGCCAGACGCAGCTTATACTGACTGATCACTGTATACTCACCCCGCACATGCCCATGGGGTACAGCTTTCCGCCAACCCCGGTGTATTTCATCGTGTGGGGCGAAATGCCCAGCGCCTCGTCCCGTTCGTGGTGATGATTGCGGAACATCTGGCTCATCATCTCGGTCGTTTTCTTCAGACCCCGCTCCTCTCCCAGATAGGGATACGCCAGGGACTTGCTGAAAAATCCGGCACCGCCGCCCAGAAACAGGCAGTTCTCGTAATAGACCTCCGCCGCGTTTCCCGGCTCGTCAAACAGGCTGAGGTAGGTATTCCAGTAATATTCGTCAAAGGCATCGATATCCGCCATCAGGCTGTCTCTGGTCACAGCGCCCTTCAGCACACTCTGATCCAGCGTCAGCTTCAGATGAAGCTTCGTGCCCGGGCGGATGCTCTCCCGGCAGACGGGAAGCGTTCTGACCGTACCGTCCACATGTACATCCTGCTTCATGGCAAGGATCATCTCCCCGTCGGCAACCGGCAGGCTGTCGGAAACCTGAATGCCGCGCAGGAGACTGTTGATCATGTCGTCCGGCTTATCCTTCAGCTTCAGGGTATGCAGATACTTTCCCTCCGGAATGTCGCCGAACCGGGCACCCCGGGCAGGCGCAAACTCCCCGTGTTGACCCTCCTTCAGGATCATCTGCTGCAGCAGTACTGTGCGCAGGGCGCCCTTGACGCTGCTGCCGGGCAGATAAACCTGACCGGACGCATTCCGGATAAAGGTGTGGATTTCCTTCAGCGAATGCTGCGCATCCAAAGCGGCGCCCGCATCCAGCGTGTACCGCAGCGCTGGAGCCCAGTCCGCTTCGCTCAGGTGGCAGTCCTTTGTCAGAAAGGCGTATAGATTGTCCATTCTTCCCAGCATGAACCGTTCATAGGGATCCGCCAGATTTTTGCGCGCCAAAAGCGCAAAGAATTTCTCTTCATCAAAAATGGAGACCTTGCCGCTGCGGCTGTCATAGAGATAGGATTTCTTGAGAATCACGCCGCCGTCGCCAACAAACAGCGGCGCCATGGTCGTCAGGGTCAGGTCAAACACCTGCAGATGCTCATGGGCCGTCATACATCCACCCCCAGAAACAGCGGCCTGCCATACCGGTAAACCGGATGACCTCCGGCCTCTCCCACCGTGTACAGATCGCCTTCAAACCGGTGGGCAAAAACGGAACCCGCCCGGAAAAAATGCTGCGTTTTCTTTTTTACGGAATGCTCGTCCCCCTCCGACGCTGCAAATCCGCCCCGGCGGACCAGCTGGAAGGCTGCGCCCTCCAGGGTTTCCTCCAGCTCCTCCTCTTTGGGAAGGCTGGCCGAGAGCAGCAGGCTGTGCGCCCCCTGCCTGGTCAGCGCATCATACAGCCATTCGGTCTGGTCATCGTATGGCTCATTGAGCAGCACCATGTCCTCCAGATGGAATTTCCCCAGACCGCTGCTGACCTTGCCGCCGATGCCGCCAAGGCCCAGCGCCTGAAACAGCGCCGTCAGCCGCTCCTCCTGCCGGGGCTGCTCCACCGCCGCCAGAACATACAGCCCGCAATCCTCGTAAAACTGATACAGTCCCACCCGGTAGGGAAGGGCATCTGCTCCCTCCGTGGTGCGGGCCCGGGTGACCTCGGTGCTGAAGCCAAAGGGAGCGGCGTATTCGGAAGGATCAAAGGGCGTCCCGCCGTGCACCGAATCCGCAAAGGCCGCAAAGCTCCGCACCGGAATCCAGCTGAGCTTTTTCATGGCCTTCCGCTGGGAAGCGGGAAGCTCTTTTTTGCTGTCGGAAAGAACAAAGGGTTTGGGCAGAAAGCAATCCTCCCCCCGCCAGGGCATGGCGTCCGAAAGAAGGAGCGTCCCCTCCTTCACCCAGCCGCACAGCTCCTGCAGCCCCGCTTCCCCCTCCAGCACCAGCGCCGTATGGCAGAGGGCGGAGAAAAGCGTGTCCGCGTGGAAGTGATCCTCCGAGACGGAAAGGGACTGAGCCGTATCGGAAGGGCCGAAATGGACAGCCGTATCAAAGGCCAGCCTGATCAGAAAATAGTTCATAGGCACTCACCGCATCAAAAAGGT
>JAQXNQ010000067.1 GCA_029098085.1 Oscillospiraceae bacterium | reverse complement strand
AGTACGCTGCTGCGCTGCATGCAGAGAGAGGATGGCTGGTGAAAATCCTCGCGGGCGGGCAAAGCGGAAGGCGCCGGTACAGCTGCGGGCAGGAAATGGCCCGCCGGTCAGTCCGCCGTTACCGGGAGAGAGTGTGCGTCTTACAGACGCAAATTCAGGTGGAACCACGGACAAGAATTTGTTCGCCCTGAGCCTACCCAAAGGCTCAGGGCGTTTTATTTTTTAGCGCCCTGCAGCCAAAAATCTGTGCAGAAGGAGAATCAGCATGAAAAATTCCGAGAAAACCATGGACCAGATCGTGTCGCTCTGCAAAGGCAGAGGCTTTGTCTACCCCGGCAGCGAGATCTACGGCGGTCTCGCCAACTCCTGGGACTACGGCCCCCTGGGCGTCGAGTTCAAGAATAACGTCAAAAAAGCCTGGTGGAAGAAATTCGTACAGGAATCCCCCTACAACGTGGGTCTGGACTCCGCCATCATCATGAACCCCGAAACCTGGGTCACCTCCGGCCATGTGGGCGGCTTCTCTGACCCTCTGGTGGACTGCAAGGCCTGCAAATCCCGTCAGCGCGCCGACAAGCTGATCGAAGCCAGCGGCGCTGAGATCAACGTGGACGCCCTTTCCTTTGACGAGATGGACGCCTATATTGCCGCCCATGAAGAGGTGGTCTGCCCCGTCTGCGGCAAGCACGACTTTACCCCCATCCGCAAATTCAACCTGATGTTCAAGACCTTCATCGGCGTCACCGAGGACTCCAAGAGCGAATGCTACCTGCGTCCCGAGACCGCCCAGGGTATCTTCGTCAACTTTGCCAACGTGCAGCGCACCACCCGTAAAAAGCTGCCCTTCGGCATCTGCCAGGTGGGCAAGTCCTTCCGAAATGAGATCACTCCCGGCAACTTCACCTTCCGCACCCGCGAGTTTGAGCAGATGGAGTGCGAATTCTTCTGCAAGCCCGGCTCCGATCTGGACTGGTTCTATTACTGGAAGGATTACTGCAAGAACTGGCTGCTCTCTCTGGGCATCAAGGAAGAGAACATGCGGCTGAGAGACCATGAGCCCGCCGAGCTGGCCTTCTACTCCAAGGCCACCACCGACATCGAGTTCCTGTTCCCCTTCGGCTGGGGCGAGCTGTGGGGCATCGCCGACCGCACCGACTACGACCTGGGCCGCCATCAGGAGGCCAGCGGCAAGGGCCTGGACTACTTTGATCAGGAATCCAACGAGCGCTACATCCCCTATGTCATCGAGCCCTCTCTGGGCGCTGACCGGGTGGCGCTGGCCTTCCTCTGCGAAGCCTATGATGAAGAGATTCTGACCGATGAAAAGGGCAAGGAGGACAAGCGGGTGGTTCTGCATCTGCATCCCGCTCTGGCTCCCTTCAAGGCTGCTGTGCTGCCTCTGTCCAAGAAGCTCTCGCCCAAGGCGCAGGAGGTCTACGCCCTGCTGGCCGACAAGTTCATGGTGGACTTCGACGAGGCCGGCTCCATCGGCAAGCGCTACCGCCGCCAGGACGAAATCGGCACCCCGCTCTGCATTACGGTGGACTTCGACACCGTCGGCGATCCCGACAAGGGCATCGAAGCTGACAACTGCGTCACCATCCGTGACCGGGACACCATGGAGCAGATTCGCCTGCCCATCGATCAGCTGGTCGAATATGTGGAGAAGAAGGTTCACTTCTGATTCAGCAAAACAGAAAGCCGTCCGTTTCCCTTGAGGAGACGGACGGCTTTTTCATTTCTTATTCCCGCTCTTTCCGCACGGCGCAGCAAAGCTCGTACCACTGACAGTCGCCGCAGATTTGCTCAAACGCGCCGCCGGAGAAAATCCGCTGCCGCACCAGCTGCTGGAAATCCCGCCAGGAGATTTCGCTGCCGTTTTCCAGCCCGCAGGCCGCCAGCACCTCCCGATCCAGCCGCTGCACCTTTTCCATGGAGGTGCAGCCGTTTTGATTGTGGGGACAGCGGCTGCAGAGCACGTCTTCTTTGCTGCAGAGGGTCACCGTCTGCCCGGGAAAGTCGGTCAGCCGCCGGATGAACTGAGTCATGTTTTCGGTGAAGGCTTCGTCATAGCCCTTCCCCGTGAAATTGGGGATGCAGACGCCATGATGAGGCCGCAGGGTCAGCTGCTCCATCATAACCTCCTCAACGCACCAGCGCCGTCAGCAGGGTGGTCAGCACCGGCACGGTAACGACACAGAGCACGGTGGACACCGATACCAGGCTGCTGCCGTACACCGGATCCCTGCCGCTGATCTGGCACATAAAGGACAGAGCCATGGCCGACGGCGTCAGAGAAGCCGCCGTCAGAACCGACGCGATCATCACGCCGTTTTCCGGCAGTACCAGCGGGATCCACCAGATCAGCAGGGCAAAGGAGATCAGCGGCAGGAAAACCAGCCGGCAGAGGGAGACATACAGCGCCCGCTTATCCCGCAGCAGCTGGGGGACATGGAGCTGCGCGCAGAGAATGCCGATAGCAAACAGAGACAGGAAGGTGTTGACCCCGGCTGTGGAGGATACCACGCTCTTGACCATATCCGGCAGCGGAATCCGCAGAAAATAAATGGTCAGGCCGATGGCACAGCCGATATTGCCGGGATTGATCAGCATCTTTTTCAGGTTCATCCGGCGGTCCTTCTGCAGCACCCACATGCCGTAGGTCCAGCTGAAGACATTGAAGCAGACGATATAGGCCACCAGATAAAAAACCGCTTCCTTGCCGAAAATGCCGTTGATCAGCGGGATGCCGATGTACCCGGCGTTGCTCAGAACCACAGCGTACCGCTCCGCCGGAAGCTTATCCGGTTCTCCCTTCCGCAGGAAAACAAAGTGCGCGCCGAAGATAAAGACGATGTGCATGGCGGCGCCCAGAGCCAACGCCAGCAAAAAGCCCGCCGTTTTATCCGGGTCATAGTCCACACTCAGGGAATCGATAATCAGAAAGGGATTGACGAAGTACAGCAGAATGTTGGAAAGATTTTTCGAAACATCGGTGGTGATCTTGCCGCTCTTGACGCCGATGATGCCCATGCAGACAAAGACGATCAGGATCAGAACCTGTCGGAAAACAATCCAGGCCATATCCATGGGAAGAAGCTCCTTTCAGATTACCGGACGGTGGTGCCGGGATAATAGTGATTGAGAATCTGCTGATAACTCCAGCCGTCCTGGGCGTAGCCCTCCGCTCCGGTCTGGCTCATGCCGACGCCGTGGCCATAGCCGTTGGTCACAAAGACAAAGGCCTCCCCATTCCAGGAGACGGTGAAGGCGTGGCTGCGGATGCCGTAGGCCAGAACCGCTTCCCGCACCTGCCGGCCGGTGACGGTATGGCTGCCGCCGGACGCATCGGTCACCTTGACGCTGAGCACATAACCGCTGTCCGAAACAGCCGTCACCTCCAGCCACCGGGCGGGATCCGCCTCATCCAGCGTGATGCCCAGCAGATTCTCCAGCCCGGATTTGACCCGGCTCATGGAAAAGACGGCTGTGACATCTTTGTTGGCGCTGCTGGGATCGTGGATGCTCTCCACCCTCTTCAGGTAGCTGTAGCTGCCGCCCCACACCTCCGAAGAGGGATTGGTCCATCCGGCCGAAGAGGCATGATAGGGCGTAAAGGCCACGCTGCCGCCGAAATAGATGGCCTGTCCCAGCACGGCGGCAACCGCGTCCTTTGTCTTCTGGGTGGGCTCCCGCATGGGCAGGGAAGCGGCCGCGCCCCGGTTGTTTTCATAGAGGATATAGGAGTAAGCCGCCACCGCCTGAGCCTTCAGGGCCTCGGTGTGGAAGCTGCCGCCCATCTCCGCCTCCACCACCCGGCAGAGGGCGGTGTATGCATCCATCTCCTGTACGGTGCCGTTGACCTTCATCCGCACCGTTCCGCCGGAAGGGGAGGAAGACGGGGCTTCCGATGGAGCGGAGGAGGCAGGCTGAGAGGAAGGCGTCTCCGAAGAAGGCTGAGAAGAGCTCTCCGGAGGGGGCTCGGAGGAAGGGGCAGAAGAAGCTGAGGAAGAAGAGGAGGCAGAGGAAGACGTCTGGGAAGACGAAGATGAAGATGCTGAGGAAGCAGACGAAGAGACCGACGGAGTCTCAGAGGACGGATCGATCTCCGCCGCAGGCGGCGGCCCGGAGGCGGAAGAAGCGGGCAGGGAAGCAGATGTACTCTCTTCAGAAGAGCTGACGGACGGCTCTTCGCTTCCTTCCGGACCGGAGGAGCTTTCCTCCGGATCGCTGCTTTCCCCCGATTCGCTTTGCCCAGAGGAAAGCAGACTCTCTTCCGACATTGCAAAGGAGGACGGCGTCTCTTCCGACACGGGGAAATCCAGCGGAGTTTCTCCGTGCGGCTGCTCTTCCAGCTCTGAAACGACAGCAAGAGCCGGTTCCTCCGCCACGGCTACCGTATCGCTTGCAAAGGCAAACAGCACCATCAATCCGCAGAGCAGCACGGAAGAGACCGAGGCCTGCAGATAAAGCTTCTGACTGAGTTTCATAGGCCGAATCAGCCGCCGGGCGTCAGAGGCGCAGAACTGGTGCCGGGGCCCTCACCGCCCGGCGTCAGGGCACCTTCAGAGGTAAAGTCGCCGGAAACATCCATGCCGGGCGTCAGAGGCACAGAGCTGCTGCCCGGGCCCTCGCTGCCGGGGCCTTCGGGAGAGGTCTGCGAACTGCTTTCTGCGGATTCACTGCTCTCAGGGGCAGAAGGATCAGAAGGCGTGGAGGAGGGCTGGGTGGGATCGGTGGAAGAAGCGCTGCCGCTTTCCTCAAAGGACACGTCCGGCCCGCCGGGCGCACCCGGTTCAGAGGAAGGAGGCGTTTCGGGCTGAGGCGGCGTGCTTTCAGACGAGGACGGCTGAGAAGAAGGCTGGCTCTGAACCGGACGACTGCCGGAAGAAGCACCGGTGCCGCCAGAGCTGCCGGAGCCGGAACTGGGGCTGTAGCTGCCCGCCGAGGTATTCCACTCGCCGAAGCCGCCGGAGGGCCAATCCACCGATTCATCCGAGGAAGCCAGGCTCTCCTCTCCGGAAACGGAAGTCTCCTCTCCGTCCTCCGCAAGGACGGAAGAGGGAGCGGAACCAGGATCCATCACCAGCCGTCCGGTGCCGTCCACCGCCCGCAGAGAGACACCGGCCAGCCGGCTCACGCCGAAAAAGACGACGGCGACAACGATGCATTGAAGCCAGATATGACGGGAAAGAAAATCAAACGCTTTTTTCAAGGTGTTCACCATTCCTTTGGCAGTAAATCAATAGCGGATGGGTTTGACCCGGCTGGTGTTCTCCACGGCGCTGTCAAAATCAAAATCGGAAGCGGACTCGCCGTCCCGCAGGCGGCGAGCCACGACGCAGACCTTGGTTTCATACCGGTCGTTGGCGCAGGTCTGCAGGGTCAGGAACTGGTCATCAATGGACACGTCAATGTCCACGGTAAAATAGCTGCGGGAGGTAACCTCGTTGATGTACCACTGAATCCGGTCGGGGTCCTTCGAATTGACGAAGTTGAAGTACTGGAAGACCTCTCCGATGGAGGCCTCGGTGTTGGCCTCGAAGCAGGAGAAGATCACCCACTGGCCCTCATCGTACACCGTATCGAAGGTGACGATAGGATGGGCTTTGTAGTACTCCGGATCCCTGTAGTACACCAGATCCCGGAAAATCATGCCGGAGGTCATGTTATGGCCATATACCAGCGTGTTGGTGGAAAAAACGCCCGGCTCCAGCTTGTTGCGGAAATCCATAAAGGGCAGGCCGTTGATGTCGTGCCCTTTGTTGATGTCGTGGCTCAGATAGTACGAGTTGTCCGCACACTGCATGACCGGCAGGTTGACATTGGTGTCCGGAATGGTAATCCACCCGGCAATATCCTCGTTCAGCTCATAAAGGGCTGCAAACTGGGACAGATAGCCCTCCGGCAGATTGCTTTCGGTCTCCGGCGTCGGCTCGGTTTCCCGCGCGGCAACCGCCTGCTCCAGCACCTGGGCGCTGTGATAGTCGGTGATGGTGGTCTCGGTCATCTGGGAGGCCGCCCACACGCCAGCTGCAATGGCAGCGATCAGCAGCAGCTTGAAAAACACATCGCTGAACCGGTCGCCCGGCCAGGGGAGAAAATACCGCAGCAGCGAAACAAGAAAATTGCCTCCCAGGCAGCGGCGATACCGGCGCACCGGCTGACAGAGGGCCAGCGCCTCGGGATTCTTCTCCGCGATACCCTGACAGAGGGAAAGGGCAGCCAGCACCGACTGCTCCCGGATAGCCAGGCGGCAATTGGAGCTGTCCGAGGTGAAATTCAGCTTCTGGACGGCGATCCTTTTTCCGTCTGAAACGGCGATATAAACGGTTCCAACCGGCTTGCCGTCCGAGCCGCCGGAGGGGCCCTCAATGCCGGTGACGGAAAGGCCCAGAGAGGTTTTGCAGCGGCCGCGCACCAGATGCGCCATGGCGGCGGCGGCCTCCTCCGAAACGGCACCGTACCTGCGGAAGACCTTGGCCGGTACGCCGATATGCTGCTGTTTGGCGCTATCGCTGTAGCCCACAATGCCGGCCTGAAAAACCGCCGAAGCGCCCGGCAGCGCCGTCAGCGCCTGGGAAAGAGCGCCGCCGCTGGAGCCTTCAGCCACAGCCAGCGTCAATTTTTCCTGCTGCAGCAGCGAAAGAAGCGCTTCCGCTGCCCGAATGACAGAATCCATACCATTCCTCCTTACGGTAACGGCTCCGCAGCCGCCTGTCTCAGGG
>JAQXNQ010000066.1 GCA_029098085.1 Oscillospiraceae bacterium | reverse complement strand
GGATCCGGTCAAAAGGTGCGTAGACCTGATCCAGCCGGGGATCGTCATCCAGCGTCCGGAAATCGGCGAAGGTTTCGGACATAACGACGATGAGGTTGGGAAGCCGGGATTCCTGTTCCGGGGCAGCCGCCGGACGGCCTTCCTCCCGTTCCGTTTCAATGGAGGAACGGATCAGCCGGTCAAGGGTATCGGCGGAATAATCCTTTGGCGTTTCCACTGCGCTGTCCACCTGCTGATTGATCGAAACGACGAAATTGGAAATCAAATTGTTGTTGGAGAACCGTTCCTCTTCGCTGAAGGTATTGTGGGCGCGGGTACTGTCGACGCCAAAGACCTGACAAACCGGCAGAAAGACATTGGAAACGCAGACTGCGAAGGCGGTCATCCAGGTGATGGCGCCGGAAAGCAGCCAGCGGAATCCGAAATGGTGGCTGAAACGGATATCGCAGCACCAGAGCAGCAGAATCAGCAGCGCTGTTCCCAGACAGCACAGCATCAGAATAGGGCTGAAATAGATTTTGGCAAAGCTTCCCAGGCCGGAGATGCTTCGAACCATGATCAGATCCCGGAACAGCAGGTGGGAGCCGTTGCTCTGGGTTTTATAATAGTCCACCGTGGCGGCGGTCATATACAGTACCGCTATGGTCAGACCGCCCACCCAGGGCCTCCGGGTCAGCAGGGAGCCTGCCCAGAAGATGGCAGCGGTGAAGAGATAGGAAAAGGCGACCACGCCCATACGGCGCAGGGTGAATTCCATCAGGCTGCCGAGATCCTGAGACTGGGCAAATTCAGTCAGAAAGCAGAGTGCCAGGGGAAAGAGCAGCAGCATGGCCGCCCGAAAGCTCCTGCGGTGAAAGATGGGAAGTGTTCTGAGTTTATGCACGGGTATCACACTCCTCGGTGTCGGATATGCAGAAAGGCTTCATCTTTGCAGATAATAACGCCTGAAGGGGCAGAAATGTTTCAGCTGTGTGTGAATTTTCTGTAAAAACACGCTTTATGGATTCTGCTTGAAAGAATGGTATTTTTCAAAACGGAATTATAGCAGAGCCTTTTTGCGGATGCAAGGGAGTTTTGGCGGAAGGGATGTCTTTTTTCGAAAAAAGGGGTTCTTGCCGCAATTTTCCCAAAGCTGCCGCCTGATTTTTGAGCAGATTGAAAGCCGTTTGGTCGTCTGGCTGTCTGAAAAAGAACAGCGGGCCCGGTTTTTGCCGAAGCCCGCCCCTGTTATTTCCCGCTTGTCGTGTCCACAGTCACAATGTCCTTTTTGCCTTTGCGCATGGGCTCTTCCAGCGCTCCGGCCAGCTTTTTGAAGGCTGTGGAGGAGTTGGTGGCTCCGGCCACCGTGTCCACCGATGCGGCAGCCTGCCGTTCAATCAGGGAATCCTCCAGCTTTTTGGTATAATCCTCCGGCCAGGTGCCCAGATCGGCATTCAGGTAGGCCTGCTTGTAATCTTCGTCCTCCGTCTTTTTCCGTCCGTCCTCCCTGTTGACAGCGTCAAAATCTACGGCTGTGATTTGTCCGTCCTTGACCGTGACCACCAGATACTCCTTCCAGCCGTGGTCATCATAGTTCATCGCTTCCGCCCGGTAGGTGCCGTCTTTGTAGCCGTCGCTGCCTGCGCCGCATCCCGTAAGGGACAGAGCGGCTGTCAGCAGCAGGATCGTCAGTGCGTGATGTTTCATTTTTTTACTCCTTTCAGCGGATGGAAGATCAGGCTTTTCCTTCTCTTCCCATCTTCGCAATCCGTGAATAGCCTTGACAATCACGGGAGATCATAATAAAATAAATAGGAAGATGCAAAAGAGATTCACCCCTGCGGCCGGTCGGACAATCGGCTTTCCGGAGGCCGTGAAGGAGGAGGGCTTGCTATCCGCGCATTGAGAATTGTTCTGGCGCTGCTGGCTGCTGCCGGTGCCGCGTTTTTGTTCTGGACCATGGCGCAAAACAAGCTGAACCAGGACGAAGTCAGTATTCCCGAGCCGGAAATTGTTTATACCGGCGAGGATTTTGTCATGGATACCTTTGT